>JACRMS010000027.1 GCA_016214845.1 Nitrospirota bacterium
CGCACCTTTTGATGACAGGGACCAATATCAGGGAATTGCAGGAACTGCTGGGTCATAAGCATGTCGAGACCACAATGATTTACACGCATGTGCTGAGGGAGATGTCGAACATTCCGAAAAGCCCGCTGGATAATCTTTACAATAACTGAGACAATGGAAGTAAAGAAGAAGTTGTTAAAAGCTTAAAGCTGACTGCTAACAGTTCTTAGGCGAATAAAACAGGTTTTTAAAGACGGCGCGTAGTATCCTGTAACCGATGATGGCGATCCCCTTGACGTTGCCGGTGAATTTTGATCTGCCGGTGCCTTTGCGGTAGCTTACCGGGACTTCCAGTATCCTGAACCCGCATTTCACTGCCTTGGCCTGCATCTCAATGGTCCAGCCGAGGTTGTCATTCATGTCGAGCTGGAGCAGTTTATCGAATTTGATCGCCCTGAAAGGGCCGACGTCGGTGTATTTAAATCCGTAGAAAATTCTGATCAACGCGGTTGCCAGAAAGTTCCCAAAGCGCACGGGAAAACGGAGCGCTCCTTTTTCAACATTGCCCATGACCCTTGAGCCGACGACAAGATCGTAATCCTCACTGATTATCGGCCTGACGAGCCTGCCTATCTCATCAGGATGGTCGCTGTGATTTCCATCGACAAAGACGACTATGCCGGGATCTTTTTCCTTGAGGTATTCCATGCCCCTGAGGCAGGGGTATCCGTAACCTTTCTTTGATTCAAACAGGACTGTTGCTCCCAGGCTCTTTGCTATCGAAGGCGTGTTGTCGCTGCTGCCGTTGTCCACGACGACAACCTCGTCTACAATATCCTTCGGGATATCACGCAGAACGAAGGGCAGGGTCTTTTCTTCATTCAGCACCGGGATGATCACGGCTGTTTTTTTATTTGCGGACATATTCTATTGTAAATTATTTAATCTAAAAACGGCAGTTTATATCCACAGATTTCACAGATAAAAACAGTGAGATAACTAAAAGCAGGCAATAATATTTATTGTAGAGACGACCCGCCGGGTCGTCTCTACTTTGTGATAATCTGCGTTAATCTGTGGACAAATGCTTTTTTAGGGTTTCAACAACTCTCTGAATTCCCGCCACCATTTCAGTTGGTTCTCAAGGAACGGCACCCTCTCCGGCACTGAAAAATATACCACTACAAGGACCAGGGCGATCAGTATAAACAATATGGAAAAGATGTTGTCTTTGGTTTCAGCCTTCATTTTTCATGACCTTTACAATCTTGTAATTTTCATCAGAGTAAACAACCTTGAACTTCTCCTTCACCGCGCCCAGCCAGCCAAGCGAGGATGATAAGGCGCGCTCCTTCTCGATCCATTTATCTTCTTCTGAGTTTGTTCTGACCAGTACATGCGATGTATTATTTTCGCCAAGCTTTCCGGCCCATTCTTTATAGGTGCCGGATTTAATATAAACAATCCTGCTGGAAAAGGCATTGTTCCACAGGGGCGAAAGGAACAGGGGCTCAAATGTGTAGGCAAGGGTGTCGCCCTTTGAGATGTTTTTGCTTATCCATATCCAATGTCCGTATTCCTGGCGCGCGTGCAGGTCTATGCTGAAAGGCGCGTGATTGGCAACTGTGCGCTCGGCAGCGGGCAAATGGAGAAATTTCCTGACCTGAGACGGCGTAACGCACGGCGAGTCAGCCGTAAAGGTCACGTATATGACAAGCAATAAGGCGATTGTCTTTATCGCGACTTCTCTTTTAACGAAATAATCAAGTATAAACCCGAAAGAGACGGCCCCGAGCCCGAAGAGAAAAATAACGTACCTTGTGTTCCAGTTCCTCGGAGAGAAGAGGAACGCGGCAATGAGGACCGCGCTCACAGCAATGAAATTGTGCCTCTTCTTTATCAGGGCGTACGCAAAGGAAAACACGAAGGCCGGTAAAAACAGGATGAACCACAGGGGGCCGAACCCGCTCAGCCTTGAATCATAGAAATAATATTCCGCCCTTTCCGCCCAGACATAGAACAGCTTGCCGAAATAGGACAGGCCGCCGAAGACTTCAGGCGCGGGTTCAATTATACCTTTGTACAGCCCTTTGAAGATCGTGACATTGAAAACGGATATCTCCATGGGGTAAACAGGGTTGCCGTAGAGTATCCAGTTTTTGATATACCAGTAGCCGCCTGTTAAAAGGACGGGGACAAGAAAATAAATGAGATAGAGCCCGGAGCTTTTTGCAAGGGCCCGCGTTTTGGACAGCGATGTAATTTTCCGCAGTTTGAAATACGTTATTATCTCCTTAACTGAAAAGGCCGCCGACAAAATTATCACAAACAGCGGGCCGGAGCCTTTTGAGCCAAGCAGTATCCCGGCGGTCAGGCCGGAGAGCAGGAGAGAGAATGGCGAAGGGCAATTAGTATTAAGAAGGAAATTTATGGCGGCAAGGAACAGGACGGACACGGCGATGTCGACATAGTTTGTCGAGGATTGCAGGATTATTACCGGCGCGAAGAAAAATAGGAGTCCCGCGCAGGCCGCGTGCTTTTCTCCGACTTTCAGCTTAACGGCAATGCTGTATATTGCAAGAATGCCAATGAAGGTGAAAAGCAGCTGGCCCAGGTCGCTTATAACGTCACTTTTTAAAAATATAATGTTCCAGAGGAAAAACAGCTCTATGTTCTTCGGGAATATATTTATGAACTGGTTTATGAATGAATGGTTGGAGACCTCCTGTATGGCCCCGCTCTGCATTATATAGCCGACTATCGGAAGGTGGTACCAGAGAGCGTCCCATGTGTATGAAGGGAAGAGATACCCGAGAAAGATTATCCAGCAGGCCGATATAAAGAAGAGGACAAATATGACAAGCAATATAAGGTCGCTTTTCATTTTAACGGAAAAGCTGATGATACCGTCGCGGATCTCGCTGAATATGCCCGGTATGAAAGACTGCCTGTTCCGTGCCCCCCTCACTGCGTATATCAGGACAATTGCCGATATGGAGATGTTGAGCCAGAACAGGGGCGCGGCAAAAAGTTTCCTGAACACTACCCCAAGCAGGGTCTCAGTCGCTATTATTTGCGCCAACCCCAGGATGAAAGCGCCGATTAACCTGTCAACAAACGAAAGGATTTCCCTCTGCCTGAAAAGAAAGACATGCCATGAGAGGAACAGGCAGATATTTACTGTTATGTATGCTGTAATATTCAAATTATCAATTACTGAGACTGTCATGAGTAATGGCTTCTTTTATTTTTCGTCATGCCCTAAGCCTGCCCTCGAATTTTGTAATCGGGGGTCAGTAATCGGGCATCCAGAACTTATTAAAAAACTGGATTCCCGCTCAACAGCCTGCCAACAGTAGGTGCTTTAGGCACGGGAATGACGATCCGATGTTTGAACTTATGGACAGACTCTAATCACTCGTTACTTATCACTCTTTGTTAAAGCAGTTCCAGAATCTCCTGAAACTGCAGTCTGTCATTTCATGATAATGCCTGAGCTGCTCTTCGGCCCTGTCCTTCATTCCCATTTTGTCATAAACCACGCCGGTGTCCCATAAGGAATAACGGTGAGAGGGATCGACCTCAAGGACTTTTTTGTATTGTGACAGCGCTTTCTCGTATTGAGCGGTTTCCTTATAGATATATGCTATATCATAGAGCGCAAAAGTATTCCCGGGATCGATCTCCAAAGCCTTTTCATATTGAGCAACAGCTTTGTCATATTGGTGTTTTTCCCTGTAGATATATCCTAAGTCATAATTTGCATACGGATGGCGCGGGAAAATATTCAGAAGCGTACTATATACGTCCTCAGCCTTGTCAAAATCCTTCCGCTCTTTGTATATCAGGCCAAGCTGGTAATAAGCATACGCGTCATGCGGGTTTGCTTGCGCGGCCCTTGCAAATTCTTCAATGGCCTTGTCCTGCAATTTTACGCTTTGATAGAAAATTGCCAGGAGGGTATGCCTGTTATCGACGATATAAAAAGATAGTACAGATAAAAGAGAGACAGTTATCAGAAGAACAGCAGTTTTTTTTTAAATCTCATACTTGTTAAAACATCAATCACTTACCGCCGGATTAGTCCGGCGGTAAGTGATCTTATTCCAAATTGAAGTTGAACTAATTAGTGCAAGTAAACAAGGGCGATGCCGAAGGTCTCGCCAAGCGCGTAATTTTCCGTCTTGAAATATCCAAAGCCGTCCAGGTCCCTGCTGTATGAAAGTACAGTTTGTATCTCCGGTGTTATGTTGAACTGCAGGCCGACAGACAGGTTCAGATCATTCGGCTCAAGACCAAGCGAGTCTAATATCAGTTCAGCCTTTGCAGTGTCTTTATTAGGGGCCGTTTTTATTCCTGCTTCCGCCTTGCTGCGGTCTACGAGCTCATTTGAGACCTCTGCATTTCCAACGGACCTGAACCAGTCAATATAGCCTGTTAAGGACAACCATGAAGTTACCGGATACCCTCCGCCGAAGGAGACCTTAAACTGGTCTGACGGTTTAAAGGAATGATGTTTAACAATATTGTTTTCAAATCTGTACTTATACCCCGCGTTAAGCCATCCGTATCCCTTGCCGAAGCCCCTGCCGAATTGGAGAAGCAGGGTCGCGTCATACTGACCGTCTCCGAGGCTTAAATGATCGAGAGGATTTTCATAATCAGCGTTATATATGTATGTCGGGATCTTTGTTTCTCCCTGGACGGACATCAAGGTCCCGGTACCCAGAACATTTTGGGTAAGATTGTATCTCAGTCCCAGATTTACATCTCCAATTCCGCTTGGGCCCAGATCATCGCCATATCTGATATTATCATTAGAGCGCTGCCAGTCAAATGGGATTGCAGTGTAAATGGTCAGTATGTCAGTGATGCCGTATTCTCCGTAATAGGTAATTTTTGTGGACGTAAATTCTTCTTCAGAGCGTCTATAGGCTTTAGCATGAACTGTTTCAATTTCGCCAAGTGAGGGAGGTGGCCCTGGATTTACCTTGTTCTCAATAGTAGTAAATTTTTTTGTCGTCTTGTAGTAAGATAAACCAAGCTGATTATAAGAATGACCTTTCGCCTGGGTCCACGCTGAGAATGCCTCATCAGAGATGAAAATAACTGCCGTTAAAAACATAACAGTGATAAATATCCTTTTCTTCATAACCCGCTCCTTTTGTTGAATTTATTTTGATAACAATAAAATATTTTGTCGGTTTTAAGCAGCAATTACGTCTTCCGTGTTTCGCTTTGAAATAAAATGGCGTGCAAAACGATTGGAAGTTATGACGCCTAATATTACTTGATAAAGCGATAAAAATGCAACATAAAAATACCCCATCTGGAAAATCATGAGAAAGGGAATCGACACATATATTTTGTTTACATAAGCGAAATAAATATTGAACGTAAAGTATATTCCAAGAAGCAGTTCGATGATTACAAGGAAGTTCATTTCCCCCCTGTATTTTTTGCCGAACCATTTGTCCCTCTTTTTTTCAATGCTGTATTTCGGCGTCCGTTTGAACTCGGTTTTCCTGTTGAAAAGCGCCTCCAGGACGCCTTTTGAATTACTTACTGACAGGCCTATGCCCAGCGACATAAGCATCGGCATATATATTAATCTTGATTTCCAGTTCTTATGAATTTCTCTTTGCGAGCACATATAGAAAAATGATATGCCGGTAGTCGCAACCAGGAGAAACGGCGCGTCCGTCACGAGCATCTGAAACCATCCGATGTTGATCCTTGCGATCATGGAAGGGTACATCAAAACCGAAAGCAGCAGCATAAGAAGATAGGATATATTGTTTGTGAGGTGAAAGAAGGCTTCAACCTTCACCTTTAAGGGCAGGCTGCTTCTGAAGATCTGCATGAGTAATTTTTTCGCGGTTTGAATAGAACCCTTGGCCCATCTGTTCTGCTGCGTCTTAAACGCGTTAATATCGACCGGAATTTCCGAAGGGGCTATTTCATCCTTCAGGAAAACAAACTTCCACCCGCGCAGTTGTGATCTGTAACTCAGGTCAAGGTCTTCGGTGATCGTATCATTCTGCCAGCCGCCTGCGGTTTCGATCGCTTCTTTCCTCCACACGCCTGCCGTGCCGTTAAAGTTGAAAAAGCGGCCCGACCAGTTTCTTGCAGAATGCTCAATTACAAAGTGGCCGTCAAGCATTATGGCCTGTACTTTGGTAAGAAATGAGTAATCCCTGTTAAGGTGGGTCCATCTCGTCTGCACCATCCCGACAGAGCTGTCGGCGAAGTAATGAATTGTTTTTTGCAGGACGTCTTTTTCCGGGACAAAGTCGGCATCAAAAACCGCAATGAATTCGCCTTTAGCGGACTTCAGACCGTTTGCCAGCGCGCCGCCTTTAAACCCTTCCCTGTTTTCGCGGTGGATGTAATTGATGTCGTATCCTTTTTTTCTGAATTCAGCCACGCATTCCTGGGCCACCGCTGCTGTCTCATCAGTCGAATCATCGAGCACCTGTATCTCAAGAAGCTCCAGGGGATAATCTATATCGCAGGACGCAGTGATCAAGCGTCTGGTAACATACATTTCATTGAAGATGGGAAGCTGGACTGTGACGCGGGGCAGGCGCTCCAGTTTCTCCTTAAGCGCGGGTTTGTTTTTTTGATGTTTGTAGTAAAGGTATACCATGTAATAACGGTGCGAAGCATAAATAAAGACCGTTATAAGGACAAAGAAATATACTGCCAAGAACAAGTAAAGTAACATTAGGCTACCTCAAAAATATTGACATTAGAACTAAAAGAATTTTAGACGAAAAATTATAACACACTGCCTGTTGCAGAAACAATTAGAAATTTTTATATTGCAATTACAGAATGGGATTGTGAAAAAAGCCTGTTATTATCATCCCTGATTCGGCCTGCTGCATCATTTAAATGTTGGTTTAACCCGCCTGCCGGGACAGGTAAATGTTCTTCAAAAGTTTCCGCGAGACAGAAAAATCTTGATTTTCATGCCGGATGAACATATATTAGTATATGCTGCGTAAGAGCAAACATCCTGCCGATGTTTCCCCATTAGATTGGGCCGATACTCTGAAAGCGCTCGCTGATGAAAGCCGTTTACAGATAATCCGCGAACTATTAAATCAGGAAGCTACTGTCCAGGATTTGGCAAAAACCCTGGGGATCAAAATATATAACATTTCGCGGCACCTGAAAATATTGGAGACAAGCGGCCTGGTCGAAAAAAGAAAAGATGGCGTTTACAGGTTCTATCATATAACAGAAAGCCTGCGTTCGCGTTTGTCGACCGACAACCAGGTGCTGGATTTGGGATGCTGCAAGTTTATATTTAAGGGCACAACCACATAAGCTCTCCATTCTTTTTCTAATATCAAGACCCTCATGCGTCATTTCACAAAAAGCCGGGTTGTTTAGTAATATACATTATGGCAAAACAGCAGAAGCGATACGGGATGCTGATCAACCTCGACAGATGCATCGGATGCTATGCCTGCCAGGTGACGTGCAAGGCTGAATACGGTCTCCCATTTGGTACATTCCGCTGCCGTGTCGAGACTTACCAGTCGGGAACTTTCCCTGACATTAAAAAAGTTTTTCTCCCCCGCCTTTGCAACCACTGTGACAAGGCGCCGTGCATCGAAGAGTGCAAAGAGAAGGCCCTTTTCAAAAATCAGGACGGGGTTGTAGTTTTAAATAAACTCAATTGCACCGGCTGTCAGATGTGCGGTGAGAAATGCCCCTACAACGCAATCGATATAAATACGCTCACAGGGCAGTCCGAGAAATGCGACTTCTGCTATGAAAGAATAATAAAAGGACTTCAGCCTGTCTGTGTGCAGAGCTGCATGGGAAAGGCCTTTATGTTCGGCGACATAAATGATCCGAAGAGCGATATATCAGTCGAGTTGGCAAGACATCCGTTGAAAGTCCTCAATCCCGAACTCGGGACCAATCCCTCGATCTTTTATATCTTCAAGGGCTATGCAGGCAACACACCTCTAAAAGATAACGTGACAGCAGGCGGGCATCCCACACGTCGCGTCAAAGTCCCGGAGCCGGAAGCACAATCCGAAGGCGCGGCAAAATTGATCTACACATCAGACGCCATGTGCCCGTCCGAATGCGGGATTACCGTGCTTGTAGAAGACGGTGTTGCAAAAAAAATATACGGCAATCCCCATTCCCTGATAAACAACGGGGCCTTCTGCGCGAAAGGCGCCTCAGGGCTTCAGCTTACTTACTCTCCTGACAGGGTCAAGACCCCTCTCATCAGGACCGGTGAAAGAGGAGAGGACAAATGGAAAGAGATCACCTGGGAAGAGGCCTCTGACTATATCGCCAAAAAGTTGATCGAGATAAAACATAAATACGGGGCGGAGGCGGTATTTTTAGACTGCGGCGACGTTACCGACAGGGAGGCGTATTACAGGCTGTTTCACGCGTACGGCACGCCGAACACATACAATCACGGGAGCATTTGCGATCCAAACCGCAGATGGGGACAGGGACTAATGTTAGGAGATGAAAGGCCGCTGCCTGACGTTCAGAGGCCTGTCCTCATGAGAAACGATGACAATGAAATGTATCTCAAAGACAGGCATGACGCAAAGCTCATCCTGAACATAGGCGTCAATCCTTTTGTGGCGACAAGATACAATTACATGTCAAAGGGCATTGTCGGGGCAAAGGAAGAAAACGGCTGCGTGTATATTGTAGTTGATCCAGCACATACCAGTTCCGCCGCACACGCGGACAGATGGCTTCCCATAATACCGGGGACGGACGCGGCGCTGCTTGCGGGGATGCTATATTACATCATCCTGAATGATGCGGGGCAGAAATACATTGCCCATAATTTTATAAAAAATTACTCCATAGGCTGGGAGGAATTCAGAAATGAATTTCTCTCGTACACGGAAATGGCAGACCCCTCAAACGGTTTACATTTCTTTACCCCTGAATGGACTGCGGAGAAGACGGGCATTTCAGCGGAGGACATAAAAAAGATATCACACCTGTTCGGCAGTACGAAGCCGGCTGCGATTGAGATAGGGATGCACGGCACAGCGCACCATACAAACGGTGATGTTACGTCAATACTTTCCACTACGCTCTGCCTGATAACAGGCAACATTGACGTGCCCGGCGGGCTGGTGTTTGTTGATTCCCTGAAACCAAGGCGTGGAAGCAAAACAACAGGGAAGCAATTCCTTGAAAAGGAGGTCATCAAAAAGATCGGCGACAGTGATGTTTCAGCTAAACTTTCTGAGCTTCATAAAGACCTCTTCGGGGATTACCCAGCCGCATGGAAAGGCGTGCTGACAGACCTGCCGCAGAAGATCAGGGACGGCGTAAAGCTCAAACACGGCCCGTTCAAAGATCATTCCTATCCGGTAAAGGCATTCATAACAAGGGCAGGCAATCCTGTAATAACCGCGGGCAGCACGCCTGACTGGACCGATGCATTGACCCGGAAAAAGGAAAACAATATTCTCCCCTTCAATAAATGGGGGCTTGGGGAAATATTGGATGAATATCAGCTTGAGCTGATGGTCTTCATTGATACACACATCACGGAGACGGGTAAATACGCTGACATTATTTTGCCCGAAGCGGGCTTTCTTGAAAGGATGGGGGTGAGCGATGTTTATACCATGGGCCCTGAGATCGCGATAAGAGACCAGGCCATCAAACCGCTGCATGGATCAAAGACGCCTTTTGAAATAATGATCACCCTTTCTGAAGCGCTCGCAAGAAACGGCGACCCGGATATCAGGCAGGAAGACTTCCACGGGAAATACAAAAACGAGGAAGATTTTATAAATGAAATACTTTCCGATGCGCCTGCATTTTACAATTACGGCGAGCCTCTCCCTTATCCCGGTCTTCCCGAAGGAAGTTTGATAATCGGCGCGCCGGACAATCCAAAAGCAGTGTGGGGCAGAAAGGTAATAAAAGAAGGGGAACCCCTCACAGTTGACTGGCTCAGGAAACATCACGGTGTCGCGGTTTGGCCCGCAAGCTATCACAGGTATAAAAAACTGGACGGCTTCCCGTCAGGCGTATATCCGAAGACCGCTTCAAGGAAATTTGAATTTAAATTCTCTTATCTTGAAAACATAAATAATAAATTCGATTCAAAATTCCCCGTTACATTCTACTGGCGTGACTGCAAATGGAACCCGAAGAACCCCGCCTTTAAAGAAATATGCGAAGAATATCCCTTCCAGTTAATAAGCGGCAGGGTCCACTATTCAATGACCATGACGACAATATGCCCGTACCTTGCCGAGACAGAGACCGAATGCATGAAAAGGTTGAATGACGGAAGCCACTCAATCCCTGTTCTGGCTTTCAACAAATCCGACGGCGCGAAACTGGACTTAAAGACAGGAGACATTGTTGCACTTGAGACGTCCTTCAAAAAACAGGTGAGGGGAAAAGTTTTTCTCACTGAAGAAATAATGCCGGGAGTAATTAAAACCGCCTTCGGCCCCGGAGACAAAAAGATCTACGGCCCCGGCCTGATCAATAAGGCCCCGGAAGACACCCCGAATATCAACCAATGCTTTGACCCTGAGAATATTTCACCCTTCACAGGGATGCCGGGATTTGGGGACATCATGGTGAAGGTTGTTAAAGAACCTTGAAAAATCTCAGGGTAATTGCTAAATTAACGTTCTATTATGTCTGACCTTAACGAACTGAGAAAAAAGATCGACGAGATCGACCAGCGCATCGTTGAACTGCTGAACAAAAGGGCGGAGGTTGCTATTGAGATCGGCAAGGCGAAGCAGGACAAACACCTGAGCATACATTCGCCTGAGAGAGAAAGGGAGATCCTCAAGAGACTCACGGAGAAAAATCCCGGGCCGTTCCCCTCCAATGTCCTCAAGCTGCTCTATGAGGAAATCCTGTCCGCATCACTTTCATTGCAGGAGCCGTTGAAGGTCGCTTATCTCGGTCCTTCAGCGACTTTCACTCACCTTGCGGCAAGCAGGAAGTTCGGCTCCTCTGCGGAGTATCTGCCAGTAAGCAATATAAGGTCGGTTTTCGAGGCCGTCTCAAGAGGCAAGGCCCGTTACGGCGTGGTGCCCATCGAGAACTCGACGGAGGGCGTGATCAATTACACGCTCGACATGTTCGTGGATTCCGATCTGAAAATTGCCTTTGAGATAATGCTTGAGATAAGACATAATCTCCTGTCAAAGACCGGGAAGAAATCGGACGTAAAGAAAATTTACTCTCATCCCCCGGCAACGGCCCAGTGCAAGGTATGGCTTGAAAGGAATTTCCCGGGTGTTCCGGTCCTGGAAGAAATGAGCACTGCCGCTGCGGCCAAACGCGTCAGCAAAGACCCCTCAGCAGCAGCTGTCGCAAGCGAGCTCGCGGCCTCGGTCTACGATCTCCGGTTTATTGAAAAGGGCATTGAGGATTATAAAAATAATTTCACCCGCTTTCTTGTTATCGCAAAAGAGTCTTTGCCAAGAACGGGCAAAGACAAGACATCTGTCATGCTGTCCATAAAAGACAGGGCAGGCGCGCTTTATTCAATACTGAGGCCTTTTGCAAGACACAGGATCAGCCTTTCAAAGATTGAATCAAGGCCCTCACGGAGAAAGGCGTGGGAATATATTTTCTTCGTTGACATGGAAGGGCATATAGAAGATAAAGGAGTAAAAAAAGCAATTGATGAAGTAAAGAAGGAATGCCTCTTTCTGAAAGTGTTAGGCTCCTACCCGTCTGCGGAATAGCTGACAGCTTACAGCTATTAGCTATTAGCTATTTTCAAATTATGATACACACACCTGAACACATAAAAAGCCTCAAGCCGTATGTCCCCGGCAAGCCCATGGAAGAGCTGGAAAGGGAGTTTGGGATCACAGGCGCGATCAAGCTTGCGTCCAATGAAAATCCTCTTGGTCCGTCGCCTCTTGCGCTCAGGGCCCTGCGGGAAGGCATGAAAGGTTTGAACAGGTACCCGGACGGAAGCTGTTATTATCTCAGGCAGGCGTTGTCGGAGAAATTAAAGGTCAGACCCGAAGAGATATTATTCGGCAACGGCTCCAATGAAATCATCGAGCTGGCAGTCAGGACCTTTCTCAATCCCGGAGATGAAGCGGTAATGGCGCATCCGTCTTTTGTAGTATATTCGACAATTGTGCAGGCGGCACAAGGCAGGAATGTGATTGTCCCGCTTAAAGACCGGCGGCATGACCTTCCTGAAATGGCGTTGGCGATAACAGGCAGGACGAAGATTGTTTTTATCGCAAACCCGAACAATCCCACCGGCACGATCATTACGAAAGAAGAGATGGATGCTTTTATGGAGAAGGTCCCCGAAGGGGTCCTTGTAATTGTTGACGAGGCGTATTATGAATATGTCTCTTCACCGGATTACGCGGACAGCATGAAATATTTCAGGGCGAACAGGGACATTCTTGTCCTCAGGACATTTTCTAAAATATACGGACTTGCGGGGCTGAGGATTGGATACGGGACCGCGAACTCAGCGATCATTACTGAGATGAACAAGGTGCGCCAGCCTTTTAACATTAACTCTCTTGCGCAGAAGGCCGCCCTTGAAGCTCTGAAAGATGAAGGGCATATTGCAAAGACAAAGCGGACAAATGAAAAAGGAAAGAAATATCTCTGTAAAGAACTCAAGGCGCTGAAGCTTGATTATGTTCCTACAGAGGCGAATTTTATTTATGTCCCTTTGAAAGATAATACATCCGTCCAGTTGTACAACGACCTTCTCAAAGAAGGAGTTATTGTAAGGCCGATGGGGCCTGACGCAGTGCGTATCACGATAGGGCTCCCTGAGGAGAACAAGAGACTGATAGAGGCATTAAGGAAGATCCAGAGTTATGAATTATGAAATCAGGCATGAAGATAAACTTTAAACACATTGCGATAATCGGGGTTGGACTCATCGGCGGCTCCTTTGCCATGGCCCTTAAGAAGCAGGGATTCAAGGGCAGGATAACCGGCCTCGGCAGGAACAGGAAAAATTTAATCAAGGCGAAGAAGCTTGGTGTCATAGACGATTATTCCACGGATTACGCGGAGGGAATTAAAGACGCTGACCTAGTCCTGCTTGCGGTACCCGTGGGCCAGTTCGAGAGGATTGTAAAGAGTATCAGGGGCAGCATGAAGAAGGGTGCGATAGTTGCGGACGTCGGTAGCGTAAAGGCGCAGATCGTGAAAAAGATCGGGCCGCTGATGCCCGAAGGCGTACACTTTGTCGGGGCCCATCCAATCGCGGGCAAGGAATGTTCAGGCATAAGCTGTGCCTCGGCGGACCTGTTTAAGAATGCAAGATGCATTATCACTCCCGGTCTCAAGACAAACAAAGCGGCGCTGAATAAAGTTGTCAGCCTCTGGAAAAATCTCGGCAGCAGGACGCTTTTCATGTCTCCTGAAGAACATGACCTTATCTTTGCCGCTGTAAGTCATCTGCCTCATGTGGCCGCGTACGGGCTGGTCAACAGCATAATGAAATTAGATGACAACATACTTCATCACGGGGGAAAGGGCCTGCGTGATATGACCAGGATAGCCTTAAGCCCCTCTGAACTCTGGCGTGACATCTGCGCTTATAATAAAAAGAATATTCTGAAGACACTCAAGAAGCTCTCGTCTTCCATCACACATATTACAGGGCTTATTGAGACATCTGACTGGACGGCCCTCGAGAAGGAATTTGAGAAGGCCAAAGAGGCGAGAGAGACGCTTGAGTCAGATTAGTATCAAATATAAAAGTCCTCTCCGGGGAGAGCTTACCCCGCCTCCCGACAAATCAATTTCTCACCGCGCGATAATATTTTCGTCTCTTGCAGAAGGCAAAAGCATTGTCAGGAATTTCCTTTACGCTGAAGACCCGCTGAGCACCATCGGCGCGTTCAGGCAAATGGGAATTGAAATAGAAGACAGAAGACAGAAGACAGAGGACAGAATGCAGAGGGCAGAGGGCAGAGGGCAGAGAGAAGAAACGGAAATAATAATCAATGGCAAGGGGCTTTCGGGTTTGCAGGCGCCGAAAGACGAAATCGACTGCGGGAATTCGGGGACGACCATGAGGCTCCTTTGCGGCGTTCTTGCGGGACAGCCTTTTTCAGCGACCCTTAAGGGTGATGCCTCTTTAAGCCGCAGGCCCATGAAAAGGGTGATGGGACCTATCACTCAGATGGGCGCGGTTTTTAAATCTGAAGACGGTCATCCGCCTTTAACTGTAACAGGCGGGCAGCTGAAACCAATACATTACAAATCCCCTGTTGCCAGCGCGCAGGTAAAATCAGCGATACTGCTGGCGGGGCTTTATTGCAACGGCGTTACTTCTGTGAGCGAGCCGGAGAGATCAAGAGACCACACGGAGCGGATGCTCAGGGCATCAGGCGTAGATTTGAAGATAGACGGTTTGACGGTTAGCGTGAGAGGCAGGGCAAAACTGGACCCTTTCGAGTTGACGGTCCCGGCAGATTTTTCATCAGCCGCGTTCTTCATTGTGGCGGGCATTATTGTTCCTCAGTCGGAGATATTGATAACAAATGTCGGCATCAATCCTACAAGAGTTGGTTTAGTTGAGATCCTGAAATCTATGGGCGCTAATATCAGGCTTGAGAATGAGCGGGAGGTTTCAGGCGAGCCTGTGGCTGATATTTCTGTAACTCACTCACAGCTTTCTGGAATTGAGATCAGCGGCGACATGGTCCCCAGATCCATTGACGAATTTCCCATTCTCTGTGTAGCAGCGGCATTGGCCCGGGGCAAAACAAAAATAACGGGCGCAAGGGAATTACGTGTCAAGGAGTCGGACAGGATCGCAGCTATGGCTGCGGAACTGCGGAAGATGGGAGTCAACGTTGAAGAGCTTGAGGACGGACTGATCATTGAGGGAAGAGAGAAACTTAAATCCGCAAACATTCAAAGTTACGGCGACCACAGGATAGCAATGTCCATGGCAATAGCCGCGCTTATGGCTGATGGAGAGACCACGGTCTCGGATACCGATTGCATCAACACATCCTTCCCGGGGTTTGTTGAGATATTAGAGAAGCTGCAGAAGTAATTCTATTGCCTAACCAATCATTTTTTTGTATAGTTTTAGCACGCTTTAATTCTTTTGTTTGGAGGGTAAAAGGAATGGCTGAAGAAGAACGCGCGTCCGGCAAGTGGACATTGAAGAAGTTTTTATGGTTTGCAATCCTGGGGACCCTCATTGTTATCTTTGGTTTGTATCTGCTGTATCCTGAATCGACAATCAAAAAGATAAAAATCCCCGGTCTTATAGAAGCGGAATTAGAGAGGAAGCTTGCCCCTGAGGAAAACATTCAGAGTATTCCCAAAGCCGAGCTCGCGAAGCGTCAGGAAGAACTTAAAAGAGAATTGTCGCAGACCGAGACAAGAATGGAGACCGCCGTACCGCCTGCTCAGCCAAATTACGAACTGTCGAACATAAGCGGGATATGGCAGGCCGCAGGCGGCATATCTTACACTATTCAACAAAGCGGCAATATGATCGCATTGCAGGAGATGAATGTTGTTTACGGAGTAACGGCAGTCGGGCAAGGGAGCCTATCAGGACAAAGTGTGAATGTCGCCTACAACACGATCGTAGGGACAACGGGAAGATTAATTCTTGAAATATCCAAAGACGGCAGACAACTCACGGGCTCTTATAGCGACGCGGTTACGGGCATATCCGGTCCGGTTACTCTTTACAGATGAGGGGCAAACTCCCTTCCGCCACGGCCTCATAGATTAAGAATTTCGGATTTTGTTATTATACCCTGCGTTTTGAAACACTATACTCATAGTGGAATTTATCCCGATAGGCGTCATGCTGGAGCCGGTTCAGCATCTCTTTCTCAGATTCCGAAACAAGTTCGGGATGACAAGAAAGCAGGGCGGGTTTAAAGCCCGCCCCTACAGCAGGAAAGGACATTTCGTAACAACATATGAAAGACGTAATCACTATAGACGGGCCTTCCGGCTCAGGCAAGGGAACGATATCAAAATTATTAGCCAATCGGCTCGGCTATAGATATCTTGACACCGGGGCATTGTACAGGGCGGTTGCGTGGAAGGTGAGAGAGGACAAGATCAGTCTCGATGATGCAAAGGCTCTCAAGGATTTATTGGAGAAAATACGGATCGAACTTGATAACAGCAGGACCACCGTTGACGGCACGGATGTCACCTCTGAGATCAGGACGGCAGAGGTCGGAGAGTTGAGCTCGCAGGTCTCGGCAATACCTGTTGTGCGGGCAGGCCTTTTTTCCATACAGAGGAACTTATGTCTTCAGGGTAAGGTAGTGATTGAGGGGAGGGACACAGGGACAACTATCTTCCCTGAGGCGGAAAATAAATTCTTCCTTGACGCGGGCCTCAATGAAAGAGCACGGAGAAGATTCGAGGAATTGAAATTAAAAGGCCCCGGAATTACAATCGAACAGACCATTGAAGATATCAGGAAGAGGGACGAGAGAGATTCAACAAGAGAGAGCTCTCCCCTGACAAGAACGGAAGATATGGTTTATATAGATTCGACCAGCCTGAGCATTGATGAGGTTGTAGAGAAAATAATGGAGAGTCTTAAGAAGTAAAAAAGGAGAATCAGTGTACGATCTTTTATACAGGTTTACCGCATTCTTAATCAGGGTGATCCTTCGCGTCAATGGAGGGATAGAAATAAAAGGCCTGGAGAACGTCCCGTTAAAAGGAGGGGCGATCATAGCTGCCAATCATGTAAGCTATATCGATCCTCCTTTGTTAGGTGCAGTGACCCCGAGGAGGGCGACGTTCATGGCGAGAAAGGGGCTCTTCGAGCTTCTCTGGTTAAACTGGTTCATAAAGCATTATGCAATTCCCGTTAACAGGGAAAGAACGCAGCCCTCGACAATAAAAGAAACTATCAGGAGATTGAAGGGCGGAGAGCTTATAGCTATTTTTCCTGAAGGCAGGCGAAGCGAGAGCGGGGAAATGATGAAGGCAAAGCGCGGAGTAGGCATGATAGTCAGTCTCAGCAAGGCCCCAGTGGTCCCGGCTTTTATTTCCGGTTCTGAAAAAGTATTGCCGGTTGACGCCGGGTGGCTTAAGAGAGGTAAAATTACAGTAGTATTTGGAAGGCCGATATATTATACTCCTGATGCGCGGGAGAAGGGCGCACGCGGCGATCGTTTACACGAAGAGATAAGCGAGAAAGTCATGACTGCCATAAGTGAGTTGAAAAAAACGTTATGAAGATAATGGTTGCTAAAAAAGCGGGCTTCTGTTTCGGGGTCAAACGCGCCATTGACATCACCTTTGATCTTGCAAAGGAATCAAAGAAAGGGGTATTTACTTACGGGCCCCTGATCCACAATCCCCAGGTGGTCGGGGAACTCAAACGCAAGGGTGTGAATACGACCAATGATCTTTATTCGCCTGACATTAAGACCCTCATTATCAGGACCCACGGCGTGTCGCCGGAGGTTTATTCCGGGACCTCGGAAATGGGATATAATGTTATTGACGCTACCTGCCCTTTTGTAAAGAAGGCGCAGCGTTTTACAAAGATACTCAAGGACGAGGGGTACCAGGTGCTGATAATCGGAGATAAACAGCATCCCGAAGTGCAGGGGTTGATAGGTTTTGCCGGAGACAACGTGATTGTTGCTGATGACGTGGAGAATTTGCCGGATGTAAAAAAGAAGGTCGGCATAATCGTTCAGACAACCCAGCCTTTTGAGACGTTCAGGAAGATTGTACTGCGGGTCATAGAGACAGCGAGAGAGGTGAAGATATATAATACCATCTGCGATTCTACGGCCCAGAGGGTCAAGGAGACAAAAGAGCTTGCGAAGAAGGTGGACATGATGATCATAGTCGGGGGCAAGAACAGCGCAAACACAAACCAGCTTGTTAAACTTTCCAATGAGGTTTGTGCTAAAGTATACCACATAGAAACTGCTGAGGAGATACTTAAGAAGTGGTTTAAAGGGGTGGACAAGGTTGGCATATCGGGAGGCGCTTCAACGCCCCAATGGATCATAGACGGTGTTGTAAAGAAAATTAGAGAAATTTCTGTCAGGAGGTAATATAATATATAACAATGGAACCACAAGTGGAAGATTTTGAAAAACTTTATGCGAACACCTTCAAGGGATTGAAGGAGAGGGCAATAGTAAAGGGCAATGTTCTAAAGGTCAAGCCCGACGGAGTTATTGTTGATGTAGGGACCAAGTGTGAGGGCTTTATCCCTCTCAGTGAGCTGCTGGAAAATGAGCTGACCCGTTTGAAACCCGGAGACGATGTGGAGGTGTTTGTTGAGAACCTTCATGATTCGGACGGCTTTGTAAAACTCTCAAGGCTCAAGGCCCAGGGTATCAGGACATGGGACATGCTCGAAGACGCTTTTCACAAAGGAGTGCCCGTTGACGGCAAGATCACAGGAAAGGTAAAAGGAGGGCTGACTGTGTCCATCGGCGGGATAAGCGCATTTCTTCCCGGCTCGCAGATTGATTTGAAGGCCCCCAAGAATACCGATGAGCTTATTGGGAAGAGCTGCCCGTTTAAGATAATTAATCTTACTCACAAAGGCTCAAATGTTATCGTATCAAGACGCGCCCTGCTTGAAGAGGAAAGGAACAAGCTCAGGGGAGAAACACTGACCGTTTTAAAAGAAGGCGCGATAGTAAAAGGGACTGTTAAAAACCTCACGGATTACGGGGCATTTATAGACCTTGGAGGAGTGGACGGCCTTCTGCACATATCTGATATGTCCTGGGGCAGGATCAGCCACCCCGGAGAATTATTCACTGTCGGAGACACTGTTGAAGTTGTGATCCTTACATTTAACCCTGAGACTGAAAAGGTCACACTCGGTTACAAACAGAAAAGGCCGGATCCATGGAATTTAGTGGATGAAAAATATCCGTCCGGCCAGAAGGTCCTCGGCAAGGTCATTACAACTACTGATTACGGAGTATTTGTCGAGCTTGAAGAAGGAGTAGAAGGGCTTATCCATGTATCAGAGCTTGACTGGGTGGAAAAGTCCATAAAACCTTCAAAATTCTTTACCGTTGGAGACAGGGTCGAGGCAGCCATACTGAAAGTCAACAAGGAAGAAAAGAAGATATCCCTCAGCATAAAACAGCTCAAGCCGAACCCGTGGGATGTTGTTAGGAGTAAATACACCGTCGGACAAAAGATTTCAGGCAAGGTTAAAAGCTTTGCGGATTTCGGGGCGTTTATCGCTCTTGATGAGGGGGTTGACGCGCTGCTCCACATTTCAGACATATCATGGGTAAAGCGCGTAAAACATCCATCAGACGTACTCAAGAAAGGGCAGCAGATTGAAGTTGTTGTATTAAATATTGAGCCGGAGAAGGAACGTATTTCTGTCGGGCTAAAGGAACTTACACCTGATCCCTGGGCCGGTGAGATCCCGAACAAATACAAACTTGGCGATACCGTGAATGTTAAGGTTGTAAGCGTAACGGATTTCGGTGTCTTTGCAGAGCTTGAAGACGGGGTGGAAGGCTTGATACATAAATCCGAACTCGATAAAAAACCCGACGAGAAGATGGAAGACCTGTTCAAGAAAGGGACTGAGCTGACCGCGAGGGTCCTTAACGTTAATCCCGCCGAGAGGAAGATAGACCTCACGATGAAAACAATGATCGGCTAAACCGGGGTTGGAGTTTTTAAATTGAAGAAGGTCCTGATTTTTTTCGCTGTAATTTTCGTCCTGATTTTAATCCTGAGCCTTGTGATGACTGTTTCGCGCAAGGTTTCGTTGGGAGATAAAGTCGCGCTGGTGCGGGTCACCGGCGTGATCCTTGATTCCACCGATGTCATTGAGGAATTAAAGGAGCATTCAAAAGACAGCTCCGTAAAAGCTATTGTCCTGAGGATAGACAGTCCCGGCGGCGCAGTTGCGCCGTCTCAGGAGATATATGAAGAAATCAAAAAGATAAAAGAAAAGAAGAAGGTCATCGTTTCAATGGGGACTGTGGCCGCTTCAGGGGGCTATTACATATCCGCTCCGGCGGACAAGATAGTGGCAAACGCCGGGACTTTGACCGGCTCTATCGGGGTGATCATGGAGATCCCGAACATCTCAGGCCTTATGCAGAAAATTGGCGTTGAAACACAGGTGATAAAAAGCGGCGCGCATAAAGACATGGCATCCATTTTCAAATCTCTGAAGCCTGAAGAGAAAGAGATCCTCCAGACAGTCCTTGACGACGTGCACGACCAGTTTATTAAAGCCGTTTCAGAGGGCCGGGGGATTAAATTTGAACAAATAAAAAAACTTGCCGACGGTCGGATATTTACCGGCAGAATGGCAAAGGAAGTAGGGCTTGTTGATGAAATAGGCAACCTTCAGGATGCTATTATGTTAGCAGGTGAGCTGACAGGCATAAAAGGCGAGCCTCAGGTTGTTCAGAAGAAGGAGAAGTTCAGCTTTATCGACATGCTCAAAGGAGAACTGCCGAAAAATCTTATGGGCAGCGTCTTTCAGGGTGTCAGTTTAAAATATTTAATGACACCGTAACCACAAGCTGATGGCTGTCAGCTATCAGCTTTTTGACTGGCAACATACAACTAACTTGAATTTTGTTATCAGATTATTTTTAAAGGGAGGTATATATGACTAAATCAGTTCTTATTGAAAAAGTTTCCGGGAAGGTTGAAGGGCTCTCAAAGAAGCAGGTTGAAGTTATAATTGAGACCATGTTTGAAAGCATCAAGGAAGCCCTTGCAAAAGGCGATAAGGTTGAGATCAGGGGTTTCGGCAATTTCAGGCTCAGGGCCAGAAACGCAAGACAGGCAAGAAATCCAAAGACCGGCACCTCCGTCGCAGTGCCTCCCAAAAAGGTCCCGTTCTTCAAAGTCGGCAAAGAGCTCCGTGAAATGGTAAATAAGGTTTAGGGAACGAATACTCTCCGCTGGTCTGTTTTGTAAAATGGACCAGCGGCTTTCATTTTCCCGCTATACATGCTTCACGCCGCACGCCTGAAAAAAATCCTTCTTTCCTACCCGAACAGCAGATGATTATGTTATCATCAATATCGTTTGAGACTACTTACAAATGTGTTTTTGTCACCCTGAACCTGTTTCAGGGTCTCATCGTATAGTGACTTCAAATAGATGCTGAAAAGAGTTCAGCATGACAATTTATTTTTTGATTTAATCCAAACATGCAAAAAGGAAAAGTCTACATAGTCGGCGCGGGCCCGGGTGATATCAGCCTCCTTACGGTGAAGGGGCTCAAGTGCCTGCAGAAGGCCGAAGTTGTTGTTTATGACTTCCATCTGAACGCGCAGGTCCTCAATTACATAAGCCGCGACGCCGAGTTCATTTACGCTGGCAAACGCGGCGGTCATCACACGATGACGCAGGATGAGATAAACAGGACCCTTGTTGAAAAGTCAAAGGAAGGAAAGACCATCTGCCGGTTAAAAGGCGGCGACCCTTTTGTCTTCGGCAGAGGGGGAGAAGAGGCAGAGACCCTGGCGAATGAAGGCATTGAGTTTGAGATCGTCCCCGGGGTCAGCTCTGCGATCGCAGCGCCTGCTTATGCCGGGATACCGCTTACTCACAGATTGTATTCCTCATCGCTCGCGATCGTCCCCGGTTATGAAGATGAAAATAAAAAGGAAAGCTCCATTGACTGGGCAAGGCTTGCAACAGGGGTGGGGACCATTGTGTTTCTCATGGCGGTAAAAAATATCGCCCACGTCTGCCGGCAGCTTATCGATAACGGCAGGAAACCTGAGACCCCGGTCGCCGTTGTGCGCTGGGGAACAAGGCCGGAACAGACCACGCTCGTTGGAGATCTAAAAAGCATTCCTGGACTCGTCAGGGAAAACGACATCAAGCCCCCGGCGGTCATGGTTGTGGGCGATGTTGTAAAACTGAGAGAGGTCCTCAAGTGGTATGAGAAAAAACCGCTGTTCGGCCAGAGGATACTTGTTACAAGGGAACACTCTTACGGATTCGACACGCTGGAAGAATCAGGCGCTGAAATAATAGATTTCCCCACCATAAAGATCGTCCCTCCAGTGGACTGGGCAGAGATGGACAGGGCGATTGATAAAATAGAGTCTTACAACTGGCTGATAATTACAAGCGCAAACGGCGTTAAATATTTTTTCAATAGACTTTTTGAGAGAGACAGGGACATCAGGGACCTGAAAGGGATAAAGATATGCGCTGTAGGATCAAAGACCGCGGAGGCAATTAATAAATTAGGAATAAAAGTTGATCTTGTGCCGGAGGAGTTTAACGCGGAAGGACTTATCTGTGCGTTTTTGAAAGAAGCTGAGAAGTTAAGAAGATGTGAAGATGAGAAAAGCTCAACTTCTCAACCTCTCAACCTCCCAACTTCTTCATTAGCAGGGTTAAAATTCCTTCTCCCCCGCGCAGAGACGGCACGGGAAATTCTTCCTCAGAAAATTCGTGAGCTTGGCGGGGAGATTGATGTTGTTACAGCGTACAGGGCCGTGAAGCCTGAAACCCACGGGCGGAGGATAAGAAGATTTTTGAAAGAGGGGAAGATCACCATCGCTACATTTACAAGCGCCGCCACTTTTAAAAATTTCATGGAAATCACCGGGGGCGACGCTGACGGCCTTCTGAAAGACGTTGCGATTGCAGTGATCGGCCCCGTCACTGCAAAGGCAGTGGAGAAGGCCGGGCTGAAAGTCAGCATCATGCCCAAAGAGGCGACCATTGAAGCAATGGTGAATGAGATATTCATCTGGGCGAAAAAGGAAAAATAAAAAATCAACGGTGCCTTATCTTATTCCTGCCTGAGTTCACACCTGACTTTATGCCGGGCGGGATGACAGGCAAGCGTGATATAATTTTCTCATGATCCCAAAAGACATTCAGGAAAAAGAAGCCATCCTTGGTTTCATTAAGACTACCGCAAGGCCCGTGAGCGTCCGGGAGATCGCGATCGCGCTGGGCATTCCCAAGAAAGAAAACAGGACTGTCAAGAGGTCACTGAAATCATTGGTCCAGTCAGGAGATGTTTTCAAGACCCGTTACGGCCTTTACGGAATAGTAGCGCAGTTGAATCTCGCCACCGGATATTTTGAGGCGCACAGGGACGGGTTCGGTTTTGTGATCCCCGACAAGCCCGGTGAACGGGACCTTTTTATTCCGCCTCGAAAAACTTCCGGCGCAATGTCCGGTGACAAAGTTATCGCCCGCGTAGACAGCCCCGCGAGAAGGGAAGGCTGCATTATAAAGATCCTTGAGCGCGCTCAGAAGAAAGTGGTGGGCACGTTTACCCGCGACGGAAACATGTTCTATGTAAAACCGAAGAGCAGGAAGATACCGGTCGGCATATTGATCAGCCCCGCAAACAGGGCTGGGGCAAAGAGTGGCAATAATGTAGTCGTAGAACTCACTTCGTATCCGAGCGCGATAAAGCCGCCTGAGGGAAAGATATTAAAAATCCTGCCTGACATTGTTGAACCGGTACACGAAGTGGAAATGATCATCGAAGAATTCTCCCTTCCCCTGAAATTCCCTGCCGCTGTGCTCTCCGAGGTTAAAGAGCTGTCCGGAGAAATTGAGATGCGGAAGAGGGTAGATTGCCGCAGCCTTTTGACCGTGACCATTGACGGGGAGACTGCAAAGGATTATGACGACGCGGTATCGATCAGCCGGACAGCGGACGGTTTCCTCCTTCATGTCCACATTGCGGACGTGAGTTATTACGTGCCGTGGGATTCCGCGATTGACCTGGAGGCAAGGCGCAGGGGCACAAGCGTTTATTTCCCCGGCAGCGTGATCCCGATGCTCCCGGAAAAACTTTCAAACAATTTATGCAGCCTTGTGCCGCGTCAGGACAGGCCGACTTTCACTGCCGAGATGCACTTTGACATGAAGGGCCGGATACTGAAAAAAGACTTCTATCCAAGCGTCATTAACAGCAACGAGAGGATGACTTATACGTCTGTAAAGAAGATACTTGTGGACCACGACAGCGCTGAGCGCGAAAAATACGGATACCTCATTGAAAGCTTCGTGATGATGGAAGAGCTTTGCGACATACTGAGGACGCAGAGGATGAAGAGGGGCAGTCTTGATTTTGATCTGCCGGAGCCGGAGGTGCTCCTTGATATACAGGGAAGGCCGGAGGCAATCGGCAGGGCTGAGCGCAATCTCGCGCATATGATAATTGAAGAATTCATGATAGCGGCGAATGAGGCCGTTGCTTCCCACCTTGAGGCCCTTGAGCTGCCGTCAATTTACAGGATACACGAAAAGCCCGACCCTCACAAGCTCGATGAGCTAAGGCCCATTTTTCAATCGTTCGGCCTGCATTTCAAAAAGCCGGATGCCGGGACTTTTCAAACTCTCCTGAAAAAGATACAGGGGACTGTCGAGGAGACGCTGCTGAATATTCTGCTCCTGCGTTCTTTGAAACAGGCAAAATATTCTACTGAAAACACGGGACACTTCGGACTTGCCTCTGAAAGCTACACTCACTTTACTTCTCCAATCAGGCGTTATCCAGACCTTGTCGTCCACAGGATACTCAAGGAGGCCCTGAGCAGGAAAAAGATCTCAAAGGAGAAGAGGGAGTATTTCGAGAAACTCCTGCCGGAGATAGCCGCTCAATCCTCAAAAACGGAACGGACCGCGGACGAGGCTGAAAGAG
This sequence comes from Nitrospirota bacterium, assembly GCA_016214845.1. Lineage (NCBI taxonomy): Bacteria > Pseudomonadati > Nitrospirota > Nitrospirota bacterium. Next base: position 24,635 of record JACRMS010000027.1, read on the forward strand.
AGATAGTCAATGCGATGAGGGTGTGGTTTATGAAAGACAAGGTCGGCGACGAATACACCGGCATCGTTTCAAATATTTCATCCAAGGGCATGAGAATCCAGTTGAAGGAATTTTTTGTCGAGGGCTTTCTTCACGTCTCTTCAATACCGGATGACTATTACAGGTTTGACGAGCAGACCTACCGTCTCATCGGCAGGCGGAAGAAGAAAACATTCTCCGTCGGCAAGGAAGTCAATGTGCGGATAGAGCGCGTCAATATTGAAGAGAGAGAGATCGTGCTTGGTCTGGTGTAGTTTACCTGTCGGTCCCCGTAAAATTTACCCGGGCATTTTTATTGATGTCAGCCGATTCCGCTGAACTGTATGATAATAGCGCCTGAACTGCGCCCCCGCAGGACCCGTCAGTTGTAGAGTACCGATAAATGGTCCCACCGGAATTGAGCTTTGATGTGCTGGTTGTAATTTCAGAGTTATTGTTAACCCTTCTGCACGTGCTGCCAACCGTAAAGTCGCGCCGCGCGCCGGTATTGTTCCAGACACTGTACGCAGTTTGCGAGGCGCTGGCTGCGGCAGGGTTGATCGCAAGTGAAAGATCTTTAGATGCTGTCCTTCCCCCGCTGTCGGTAACGGTCACGCTGATCTGATGAGTGCCTTCCGCTCCAGATGCCGGTGTCCCTGTTATTGTGTTTCCGCTGCATGTAATTCCTTTTGAGGTAATCGCTGAAGGACACGTCAGGGTCCACGTGTATGAAGAACTTCCGCCAGTGGCGCTGATTGTTGCTGTATAACCCAGTCCCACTGTTCCATAACTCAGGACCTCTGTAGTTATCCTCGGATCATTCGGATTGATGGTGATCGAAAAACTTTTTGTTGCTGACCTTCCCTCCGCATCTGTTACTGTAACTGTAAAATTGAAACTTCCGTCTGCGGTTGGGGTCCCGCAAATGCAGGGATTTGATTGGGTACAGGTAGTAATGCCGCAGGTCCCTGATGTTTGTAACGATAGTCCCGTTGGAAGTGAGCCGGTAATATTCCATGATTGATAGGGGGTCGATCCGTCAGTTGCCTCCAGAACAGAAGCAGGAAAAGCAACCTCTTCTGTCCCTGTCGGCAGGCTGTCCGTTACTATTCTGAAGGAATTGCATATCTGCTGCCTCAGAGTGTTAATGTCCATGTACATCACTGTGTCATCGTAACCGGCGCCGGCGTCCTGAGGGCACGCGATCGTCACTCCTGTGTCGGATATGGTAAACGGTGAGGCAATGCCGGTCTGATTGCACATGTTCTCACCCTGGCTGAATACAATGAACGCCACATTTGTCTTATTTACTCCCCTGTCATTTACAGTAAGGTATGTCCCTTGTGTAGTGCAAAGATCTGCGCCTGTTATTCCGCCTGCGGGGCGGTACACTAAACCCGTGTTGTAAGAATCGATAGTTTTTGTACTGAGAGCCATGAGTGTAGGCGGCAGTCTTTTGTTGGCTGTTGCGTATCCTGAAATTGTTTCGTAAACCTCTTTAACCGTATTCCTCGTCTCATTCAGCTTTGCCCTTTTGGTCAGCGGGCCGATCATTCCCGCGCCCATGCCGATCAGCAATCCGACGATGACAAGAACTATCGCAAGCTCCACGAGGGTGAAACCGTTTGAACAAGGGGTTGGGGATTGGGGATTGGGGATTGGTCCATTCATTGTCAGAGCGTCATTCCCGTGAAAACGGGAATCCAGTTCTTTTAATTGTTCAATTCTTGCTTCTGTCTCTAACCTCACGACTGCCTCTTGTAGAGATAAAATACGATCATTATATTCCCGATCAGGTTCACCAGTATCGCGGTCCTCGTCCTTCTTATTACCTCACCCATTTGTGTATCAGGCGAGATCCAGAAAAGATAGTATCCGCACAGCACGAGCGCCAACCCGATTATCCCTGTCAGCTTTATGAAAATTGTCCTGTACATCGCAAATAATTTTCAACCAACCAAGCAAAAAGGGGTGATTTCTCACCCCTTTTTCATTCTACACATTTCCTGCACTTTATTTATAATCCATAATAAAGATCAACCGTAGCTGTGGTATAAGCAGCGCTTGCCTGAACTGTGCCTGAAGTGTAAACCCCGTCGTCAAATTTTATATCGACTATCTCGGCAATCCTGCCCGGAATGCCTGTGGCCTGAATAAAATTTCTTGTGCCTATTGCAGTTCCGAAGTTCCTGTTAAGGACACCATATCTCCCATTAAACGGATGAGAAGGAAGCGCAGCTGCACCGGTTGTTGCAGGATCACCTGCAAGCAGCCCAGCATTCCGAAGTGCCCGCCATGCCCTCTGCGATTCTCCCGCAGGAACAGGGCCGATAGTGCCTTCGATGAGACCATCTCCATCGCCAGTGCCAATTCCCCACCCACGGGCGCTGGTATCATCGCCGGGTAAAGTATTATACCTGTCATAATAGGTAAAGTAAGCGGCGCTTATTCCCTGCAGGTCGTTCATCAGTCTTTTATTTTTGGCGTCATCAATCATCGCCTGCCCTTTCAGAACAGCCCCGATCAATAGCCCGATGATTATCATCACTATCGAAAGCTCGATGAGAGTGAAGCCCTTTTCCCCAAGTTCTTTTTTCATTAGTTCCTCCCTGTATTTAAAAGTTATCAAATATAGATATTGGTTTATTAAGTTTTCAACTAATATATCGGAAAAATTTTTTGGAAACTTTAATGAGGCAGGTTCTAAGTCTATAATTGCCATTTTGTATTTTTGTCATACCCGAAGTCTGTAATCGGGCATCCAGACGGCATTCAAAAAACTGGATTCCGGCTTAAGGACTGCCGGAATGACAGACAGAAAAACCGAGGTTATAGACAGACACTATCCAACAATACCTGTTCTTATAGCATCCGCTATCTTTGCCACGCGGGCCATTTCTTTGACGTCATGGACCCTGATAATGTTCGCGCCGTTGAATATTCCTATGGCAATGGCAGCGGCTGTTCCTTCGATCCTTTCAGTAACAGGAATGCCTCCGAGGACCTTACCGATGAAGGCCTTCCTTGACGGTCCTAAAAGGACCGGTTTCTCAAGGCCGGTGAATTCGTTCAGGCGTTTTATGATCTCAAGATTGTGTTCGACAGTTTTTCCAAAACCTATGCCGGGGTCAATAATGATCTTATCGTCAGCGATCCCTGCGTTCCTTGCAATCGCGATCCCCTCTCTCAGGTAATCAATTATTTCAGGGACCAGAGAATCGTAGACAGGATTTTTCTGCATGTTTTTCGGGGCGCCTTTGATGTGCATGATTACAACAGGCACTTTATGTCTTGCCGCAACGCGCGGCATCTCAGGATCAAATCTCAATCCGCTGATGTCATTTATCATGGAAGCCCCTGCCGGGATGGCAGCTTCCGCAACGGCAGACTTGTATGTATCAATTGATACCGGGATTTTAATTTTATCTGTAATCGCCTCAATGACAGGCACAACCCGCTTTATTTCCTCTTTCGCGGAGATCTTCTCCGCGCCGGGCCTCGTGGACTCTCCTCCGATATCGATGATATCAGCGCCGTCATCCCTCATTCTGAGCGCCTGCTCAACAGCTTTATTTTTGTCGAAATACTTACCACCGTCAGAGAATGAATCCGGAGTGACGTTTAATATCCCCATGATGTAGGTGCGCTGTGAGAAGTCAAAACTGAAGTTTTTCCAACTGAGTTTCAAGCAGCCTCCGCAAAAAAAAAAGACCCTGAAACGAGTTCAGGGTGACAGAATTAAAATCAATAAGATATTCAATAAACTTAATCTAAGACGATGTTTCCGAGGCGATATTTGTTTCGCTTGCTGTCTCAGATTTTGGAGAATTACCGTTTGTGCCCTGAATTATGGCCTCTATTTCAGCGGCATCAAGGGTCTCTTTTTCACGCAGGGCCTGCGCGACCTTAAAGAGAGTCGCCTTGTTCTCAACGAGGAGACGTTTTGCATATTCGTATCTTTCAGTGATAATGGTCCTGACCTCTTCGTCAATGTCTTCCGCGGTCCTCTCGGAATAATCTTTGTGTCTCGTGATCTCCTTGCCGAGGAATATCTGCTCCTCGCGCTTCCCAAAAGTAAGGGGCCCCAGCTTGTCGCTCATCCCCCACTCACAGACCATCTTTCTCGCGAGGTCTGTGGCCCTCTGAAGGTCATTGCCGGCTCCGGTTGTCATATGTCCAAGGGCGATCTCTTCAGCCGCCCGTCCGCCCATTAAAACCGCCAGCATGTTTAAAATGTGTTCCCTTGAATAAGTGTATCTGTCATCAATAGGAAGCTGCTGTGTTATGCCAAGCGCCATGCCGCGCGGGATAATGCTGACCTTGTGAAGCGGGTCGGTCCCCGGGGTCAGCTTTGCCACAAGTGCGTGGCCTGCTTCATGGTGCGCCGTATTGTTCTTTTCCTCTTCAGACAGGATCATGCTCTTTCTTTCCTTGCCCATCATGACCTTGTCTTTCGCGTCTTCAAAGTCCACCATCTCGACTTTTGTCTTTGACTTCCTGGCTGCATTCAACGCGGCTTCATTAATAAGGTTGGCAAGGTCTGCGCCTGAAAATCCCGGCGTTCCCCTTGCGAGCACTTCCATGTTTACATTTTCATCAAGCGGGATCTTCTTAATGTGGACCTTGATTATCTCAAGCCTTCCTTTTACGTCAGGATGAGGCACAACCACCTGCCTGTCAAATCTTCCGGGCCTCAAAAGCGCGGGATCCAGCACGTCGGGCCTGTTTGTGGAGGCAAGCACGATAATGCCTTCATTGGGATCAAAACCGTCAAGCTCCACCAGGAGCTGGTTCAGCGTCTGCTCGCGTTCGTCATGACCGCCTCCGAGTCCGGCGCCCCTGTGACGTCCCACGGCGTCAATTTCATCAATAAAAATAATGCACGGTGAACTCTTCTTTGCCTGATCAAACAGGTCGCGTACTCTTGATGCGCCGACACCGACGAACATCTCTACGAAATCAGAGCCGCTGATTGAAAAAAACGGCACGCCTGCTTCGCCTGCAATGGCCCTCGCAAGAAGCGTCTTTCCGGAACCGGGAGGGCCCACAAGCATCACGCCTTTGGGGATTTTCCCGCCAAGTCTCTGGAACCTCTGTGGGTCTTTCAAAAATTGTATGATTTCCTGGACCTCTTCTTTGGCCTCTTCGATCCCGGCCACATCAGCGAAGGTTATTTTTATCCCTTTTTCAGAGACAAGCTTGGCCCTGCTTCTTCCGAAGGAGAGCGCCTTGTTGCCGCCGGTCTGCATTTGTCTCATAAAAAACACCCATAGAAAGACAAGCAGAATGACCGGGCCAAAGTTGAAAAGGATATTCAGATACCACGGCGTGTGATCGGGCTTTGCGGAAATCTTTATGCCTTTATCTCGCAGTTCTTTTATAAGGTCGGGATAATCAGGGGCGTATGACTTGAATTTCGCCCCGCTTTTCAGTGTGCCTATTATTACATTCTCCGGTTTTTTTATGGTGACCTCCGTTACCTCGCCCTGCTGTAACTTTGTCATGAAATCGGAAAAGACAATCTCGTCATCGGGCTTGGATGTATCGAGGAGATTGAAGGCGAGTATCATCATCAAGCCGAATAAGACCCAAATAACTATACTTTTATACAAATTACGTCCCTCCATATCGCGTTATTACCACTAAGATTAACATATTCCCTTTTGTATTGCCAATGGTTGGCCTTGCCTCCCCCTCGCAGTTGTAAATGATTGTAAAGTGTGTTTAAATATTCGTCTATGAAAAATATATTCCTGATCGACGTTACAAACAGGGACGGGGTGCAGACTTCGCGTATTTTATTAAGCAAGCTCGCCAAGACAATGCTTAATATTTATCTTGAAGAGATGGGGGTTTTCCAGAGCGAAATCGGTTTCCCCACTTTGAAGCACGAGATGAATTATATAAACGCTAATCTTGAGCTTGCCAAAAAAGGCGTTATTAAAAGGATGCATCTTGAGGGGTGGTGCAGGGCGGTAAAGGAAGACATTGAACTGACCTTCAGGAATTGTCCCGACATCAGGCACTTGAATATTTCAATATCCACCTCCGACATAATGATCCAGGGGAAATTTCAGGGTAGAAAGACCTGGAAGGACATTATGAATTCAACTGTAGAGGCCCTGAAGTCGGCAAAAGCCATGGGAGCTGAGACCGTCGGGGTAAACGCGGAGGACGCCTCGCGGACTGATATAGAGAAACTCATAGAGTTGTCACTCGCGGCCAAGGAGAACGGAGCAAACCGTTTCAGGTACTGCGATACGCTCGGCGCGGACGACCCAATAACAATCTATCAAAGGATAAAGAAGATTGCCGGGGCAACGCAATTCCCCATTGAAATGCATTGTCACAACGACCTCGGAATGGCTGAGGCCGTGTCCGTTGCCGGGGCGCAGGGCGCTGTTGAAAGCGGAGTTGACGCTTACATCAATACGACAATCAACGGCTTCGGGGAAAGGGCGGGCAACTGCGACCTTGTTTCCACGATACTTGCGCTGAAATATTCTCACGGCTTCGCGGCGAAGTTTCATCTTGACGAGCACGTTGACTCAAAGAAATCATGGAAGATAGCGCGCTATGCGTCGTATGCATTCAATATCCCGATCCCGATAAGCCAGGCCGGGGTGGGGGCCAACGCCTTTGCGCATGAATCAGGCATCCACGCTGACGGCGCCCTTAAGGACAGGCGCAACTATGAGCTTTATGATCCTGAGGACGTCGGCAGGGGAGAGCCCGAACTTTCCCAGACAGGCAGAATTATAACAACCGGTGAATACGGCGGGCTCAAGGGCTTCATGCATGTTTATGATCAGCTTGGGATACATTTCCAGAATGACAAAGAGGCAAGACGTATCCTCGAACTCGTGCAGTACGCCAACCTGCATACACAGAAGCCTCTCACTGATGATGAACTGAAGTTCATTGCTGAACATCCCGAGATAGCGGTTAAGATACTGACGGTCACGCCGCAATTTTAAAATTAGTGTCAGTGTCAGTGAGTCGTGTCAGTTCATTCTTGCTGACACTACTCACTGACACTTTGCATTTTAATAAAAATTTAACAGGAGGAATTAGTTAGATGTATAGAATAACTCTCATCCCCGGCGACGGCACAGGGCCGGAGATAACAGAAGCTGTAAGAAGGGTACTTGAAGCCACGGGTGTTTCATTTGAATGGGACATCCAGAATGCCGGTGAGGACGTGTATCACCAGGAAGGGAACCCGCTGCCGGACAGGGTCATTGAATCCATCAAGAGGAGCAAGGTCGCGCTTAAAGGCCCGATAACCACGCCGGTAGGAACAGGATTCAGGAGCGTGAATGTCACGTTAAGGCAGGCTATGGACCTTTACAGTTGCCTCAGGCCGTGCAAATCATATCAGGGAGCAAGGACCAGATACGAAAACATCGACCTTGTCATCGTAAGAGAAAACACCGAAGACCTTTACGCAGGCATCGAGTATCAGAAAGGTTCCGAAGGCGCAAAGGCGATCATTGACCTCGTTAAAAAATTTTCCAGCAAGGACATTCGCCCTGATTCAGGCATAAGCATAAAGCCGATCTCCGTCTTCGGCACTGAGCGCATTGTCCGTTTCGCTTTCGAGTACGCAAGGAAAAACAAGAGGCGCAAAGTGACCTCGGTGCACAAGGCAAATATAATGAAACACTCAGACGGACTGTTCCTTGAAGTCTCAAGAGAGGTTGCCAAAAAATACCCTGACATTGAATTTGAAGACAAAATCATCGATAATATGTGTATGCAGCTTGTGCAAAAACCTGAACTCTACGATGTGCTGGTGCTGCCGAACCTTTATGGCGACATTATTTCAGACCTCGCCGCTGGACTGATCGGAGGGCTCGGGCTCGCTCCCGGCGCGAACCTCGGCAGTGAATATGCCGTTTTCGAGGCGACCCACGGAAGCGCTCCGAAATACAAGGGGCTCAACAAGGTAAATCCCCTTGCAATGATGCTCAGCGGAGTAATGATGCTGAGACACCTTGGAGAAACAGCTGCAGCGGAGAAACTCGACAGCGCCATTGCTTCAGTAATAAAAGAGGGGAAACACGTTACTTATGACATGAAACCTGCCCCTGACGACCCGACTGCTGCGACGACATCAGGTGTCGCCGACGCTATCATCTCAAAAATCACAAAATAAAAAATGGACCCTGAGACGCTCAGTTTTATACTTATAATAATTTGTCTGCTTTTCATTGCCTTACTGTCCAGCTCGGAAGTGGCTTTTATTTCCGTCAACAGGATCAGGCTGCGTCATCTCATTGAAAAAGGAAGCAGTAATGCCGCGATCGTCCAGAAAATCCGCGACCAGCATGACCGCCTTTTCAGCGCCGTAATTCTTTCAGGGAATTTATTCACTGTTCTCGCCACCTCTATAGGCACGGCATTGGCCATAGATTATCTGGGAGAAGATAAGGGCATAATTATAGCGACCGTTGTAATGACCGTTCTGACTGTTGTCTTCGGCGAGCTTACGCCGAAAACCTTTGCCGTTACCTACGCAGAAGGGATCTCCCTCGCGCTTGCAAGGCCCATGGAGATATTCATAAAATTCATCTCGCCTTTTGTGTGGGTCTTCAACAAAATGTCAAACGGGATTATCCGCATGTTCGGAGGCGAGATAAAACCAGCCCCGCAGTTCCTGACGGAAGAAGAGATGAAGTCAATGATAAAACTCGGTGAAGAGGAAGGGGCACTTGAAAAAGAAGAAAAAGAGATGCTGCATAATGTTTTTGCATTCGGAGACAAAAAGGTCACCGAGGCCATGGTCCCGAGGACCGAGGTAGTGGCAGTCCCTGAAGACGCCATCGTAGCTGACGTCCTTTCACTTGTATCGGATGAAGGCTATTCCCGTTATCCCGTTATCATGGAAAACGTGGACAACATTATCGGCGTGTTGTACGTCAAAGACATTTTAAGGAAAATGTCCAGGGAGGAAGTTTCCCCGAATTCCCCGATAAAGAGCTTTATCCGGGACGCATATTATATACCTGAAAGCAAAATGGTCACGTCGCTCCTTGACGAGATGCAGAAGAACAAATTCCAGATCGCCATTGTCCTTGATGAACACGGGGGCACGGCAGGACTGATAACGCTCGAAGACATCATGGAAGAGATCGTGGGCGGGCTCCAGGACGAATTTGAGGCCATAGAGGCGGAGAAGGAAGTTGAGATAGTTGACGAGAGGACCTTTGTGGTATCAGGGTCGACAGGCATAGATGAGATCAACGAGCTTGTCGGCATTGAGCTTGACAGCCAGGAGTATCATACCATCGGCGGTTTATTGTTCGGCCTGTTCGGGCGTCTGCCTAAGATCGGCGAGCAGCTCCGGTATCACGGCCTCAGGTTCCTTATTCTTGAGATGGACGGCAAGAAGATTGAGAAAGTAAAGATAACCAAGCTTTAAATCCGGTCAATAGTTCAAATGACAAGCCAGGCAGATCGCATTTTTCGAGTTATCTACACGCGCTAATTTCGGCAGCTTCGATTTCCCGTGCGGGTCGTGGCATGTTGCGCATTCAGCAACCGCGGTCTCAGGGGTTTCACCGAAGAGGGGAACTTTCCCCTTATCCCCTGAGACATAAAAAAACTTTCCTTCACGAACAATATTGTGATTTATTTTTTTCCGGTCAAAATTCAGAGGTGAGAATTTAATCGGATGGTTTGCCATTTTTACAATGTCGCTTTGAAGCCTGTGAGAGGGGAGTATGGTAACGGTGTCTTTATGACAGGATTCGCAGAGACGCGACTGATCGGGAATGACAAGCGCTGCCGGCTCAAGATCGGGATTGGAGGCCAGGTGGCAAATGCTGCATTTGCTGACGTGCCAGGTGTGAACATCAATGGACCCTGCATTTTTGCTTTGGGGCTGCGGTGTTGATACTCCCTCGACGCGGGTGCTTGACAGCCTGCTGACCTGAGCTGATGAAGTGGAGGAGAAAAACAACAATAACAGGAATAACAAGCCGGGACGGAATTTACTCATTCAAAGTTCCTCCATTTGAACCTTAGACCAACCTTTGTAAAATCATATCATATTTTTTTCCGCACAGGCTATACCACTGTGCTTTGAAGTGTGAATATAAAAATATGTATTGCATTTTTATGACCTGTGTCATATCTTTTAAATTTTTTATGTCATAAAATTAAAACAAAAAGAGGTGCAAATGTTAAAAGACGGCTGTCCCGGAAGCAACGACATAAAGCAACCGAAACCTGAAGACATAAAATGTCGTCACTGCGGCAAGGAAATAGAAATATGGAGTGACGAGACCGAGGCCAGGTGCAAGCACTGCGGGAAGATGAACTTGCGCGCAATCGGCCCGACGTGTCTTGACTGGTGCGCGTTTGCAAAAGAGTGCGTAGGCGAGGCGAAGTATAAGAGACTGAAGGCAGGAATTAATTAACCGCTTTCCCTCTACGCGCCTTCTTCAGCGGATTTCTTCTTCCTGTTAAGAATTTTTGACGCCAATAACCCGGCTTCATACAATATCAGCATCGGCACTGCCATGAGAATCTGGTTGAATGCGTCCGGCGTAGGCGTTAATATGCCGGCGACGATAAATACGATCAGCACGGCATACTTCCTGTTCTTTGCAAGAAAATCCGTTGTCACAATTCCCATCCTTGTCAGGAACACTATAATAACGGGCATTTCAAAAACAGCCCCGAATGCCAGGATAAATTTCAGGCAGAAGTCTATATATTTTTCCGCTGATATCATCGGTTTGATATTCTGCGTTTTGTAATTAAGCAGGAAGTCGATTGCAAAGGGCAGGATGATACCAAAACAAAACAGTGCGCCTATCAGAAAGAGAAACGTCGTTGTGAAGATAAACGGTATGGCGTATTTTTTTTCTTTCGGCAGCAGCCCGGGGGCGATGAATTTCCAGATCTCCCAGAAAATAACAGGCGAGCTGATTATGCACGCGCTTATGAAAGCGATCTTCATGTGCATCCAGAAGGCCTCCGCTGGTGCGAGGAATACAAGATTCAGGTCCGGATTTTGTGAAGGGATGTAGGAGATATAGGGGTCCTTCAATGAAAAAGCTATGGTGCTGCGCATCGGCGCGGTCAACATCCCGAAGATAAATTCGGAGTAGTAAAAACAAATCCCGAAGGCAATGCCTACTGTTGCCAGCGTTATGACGATCCTGTTTCTTAATTCGACAAGGTGTTCTGTAAGCGGCGCTTTATCCATCTTTCCCTGGTTCTGTTTTTTCCTTTTTCTCCTCAACAGGTGCAGCGCCTGCGTTATCTACAGCCGGGTTTCCGGGTTTTTTATTTTCAACCACCTCGGTTATTTTGTTAATCTCAGGCTCAATCGATTTGTAGATGGAGTCTGCCAAATCGGTTTTTATGTCTTTTATTTCCTTTGCTACGTTCAATTCAGACTCATCTATGGAATTCTTCAGATTGTTTATAGCAGCTTTGAGCTCTCTTATCCCTTTGCCGAGCGTCCTGCCAAGCTCCGGCAGTCTCTTGGGGCCGAAGACCAGAAAGGCCACAATGAAGATCACGATCAGTTCCTGTGCTCCGAGGTCAAACATTAATTGAACAATATCAGAAAAACTCGCCGGGTGTCAATTTGCATATTTATAAAATTTTATTTGTGCGGCTTTAACCGCAACGATTGTATAATCTGAGCAATAATCTTATAATTTGTGTTATTAATTTTGGCTGGAAGATTGCCAAAAATCTAACAGCCTGTAATAATGACGGGCAAAAAGATTAACGATAAATAGAGGAGGATATATGTTTAAGGGTTCGATAGTTGCAATAGTGACGCCGTTTAAAAACGGAAAGGTTGATGAAAAAGCTCTGGGCGAGCTGATTGAATGGCACATTAAGGAAGGCACCAACGCCATTGTGCCGTGCGGGACAACAGGTGAGTCGGCCACACTCGATTATGAAGAACATTACAGGGTCATTGAGATAACCGTAAAAGCCGTCAATAAGCGGATACCTGTCATTGCAGGGACAGGCGCAAACGCAACGGATGAAACCATCATGATCACGAAGAAGGCAAAAGACCTGGGCGCTGACGGCGCGCTACTTGTATCTCCGTATTACAATAAACCCACACAGGAAGGCCTGTACCTGCATTACAAAGCCGTTGCTGAGGCAGTCGATATTCCCATGCTTCTTTATAATGTACCCGGACGCACAGCGGTGAACATGCTTCCGCAGACAGTCGCAAGGCTTGCCGGGGTGAAAAACATTGTTGGTATTAAGGAAGCCACAGGCGATATGAGACAGGCGAGCGATATTATAAGGCTTTGCGGGGACAGGTTCGACGTAATTTCGGGCGACGACTTTACAACTTTCACAATGCTGGCGCTTGGCGGAAAAGGGGTCATCTCTGTTTCAGCCAATGTCGCCCCGCGAGATGTCTCTGCGATGATAGCGGCCTGGGAGGCAGGCAATATTAATGAAGCAAGAAGGCTGCACTTCAAGCTTGAGCCTTTAAACCAGGCGATGTTTATAGAAACCAATCCTATCCCGGCAAAGACAGCCCTGAGCATGATGGGCAAGATCCAGGAGGAGTTCAGGCTGCCACTCTGTCCGATGAGCAGTGACAATAAAGAAAAACTCAGGAATGTTCTTGTAAATTACGGTGTTGTATCCAAATAGGTTTTATTTGATGAAATATTTCTTGATAAATTGGTGACTTTTCTGTTATAAAAAGTAAAAAGGAGATGCACCTGCCTTGTTTGTGAAGAAGGAGAAAAACTTGTTCCGACATTTAGATATTTTTGGGAACCGGCGTAAAGCAAGTGTTGTGCGCCCGGATAGGGATTTGCCTGATCTTGCTTTCAAGGTACCCACCTGTGTAAACAGGGATTCAAGTTTTTTTCCTACACGGCAAGGTGGGTCTCTTTATTTCGCAGTTGCGGTGGAAAATTCAGCTAACAGCTTTTGACAGTCAGGGTTTCTGGTATGGATAATTATAAAGATATCGCTAAAATTTCAAGACCTCGTAAAAATTATTTTAGATTTCTTTTGCTTTTGAAGATACATCAGCGGAATGATTTTAACGGGGCTGATAATAAGATAGATTTGAATTCTCCTGTAATTTAATCCAGTCAAAGCCTTTCTGTCCGAAGTCCTGTCTTTTTCCCCTCACTGCATTACGGAGGTTGGGGAGGAACTCCCCATACAATGGAGCTTTTAAGAACGGCAAAAAAGGCCCCACTCGCATGGAGGATGCAGCCGCAAAGTCTCGACGAATTCGTCGGCCAGGCGCATATACTCGGACAGGGGAAGCCCCTCAGGGAAGCCATCGAGAGGGACTCGATATCTTCACTGATCTTATATGGTCCGCCCGGGACCGGCAAGACCGCGCTGGCACATATCATTGCCAAAAAGACCCACGCTCATTTCATATCCCTCAACGCTGTTACATCCGGGATCGCCGACATTAAGGAGGCATTGAAAGAGGCGAGGGGCGTGGACAGGGCCATACTTTTTATAGACGAGATCCATAGGTTTAATAAAGTTCAGCAGGACGCTTTACTGCCCGATGTGGAAAACGGCATTGTGACACTTATAGGGGCGTCAACTCAGAACCCTTTTTTCTCAATAATCCCGGCGCTGTCATCAAGGTCCATGATCTTCCAGTTTTTCCCTTTGAAAGAGGCGGAAATAAAAGTCATGTTACAGCGCGCCCTGCAAGACCGGGAAAAGGGGATTGGCGAGCTGGAGATAAAACTGGAGCCGGATGCCGCGGATTTCATAGCAACAATGTGTGAAGGCGATGCGAGAAGGGCCTTGAACATACTTGAGATGGGCGCCTTTATCATCAAAAGCACAAACCGCCCTTCTTTCGATATTAAGCTGGCAAAAGAGGTTTTGCAGAATAAGACGTTATACTACAGCGAAGATGAGCATTACGACACTATATCGGCTTTTATAAAAAGTATGAGGGGCAGTGACCCAGACGCGGTTTTATACTGGCTGGCAAAGATGATAGAGGCAGGGGAAGACCCGCTTTACATCGCCCGCAGGATCGTAATCTGCGCGTCGGAGGATGTGGGCAATGCAGACCCCAGGGCGCTTGAAATAGCGGTCGCCGCTTTTCAGGCTGTCGAGTCGATCGGCATGCCTGAGGGACGCATCCCGTTGGCCCAGGCGGCGATCTATATCGCGCTGGCCCCAAAGAGCAATTCATCTTACAAAGGGATAGACAACGCCCTGACATATGTCAGGGAAGAAAGACTTTCGCCTGTGCCGTCATACCTGAAAAGCGCAAACTATAAAGGCGCGTCACGCCTCGGCGCAGGAACAGGATACAAATATCCGCATGATTATAAAGGTCATCATGTGGACCAACAATATATGACCAACAATAAAAATTTCTTTTTCCCGTCAGACCAGGGATACGAGAAGATATTCAAGAAGAGACTAAGTAAAAGGAGGAGCAGATAATGATTAACATCGTGGTTATTGCCGCAGGTCTTATCGTAGGTTTTGTGCTGTCGTTCATATACTTCAAAATTAGCACAAGCAAGAAGTCAAAAGAGTTGGAAGAAAGGGCGCAGAGACTTTTGCATGAAGCTGAAAAAGAGGCCGCCAACCTGAAAAAAGAGGCACAGCTTGAGGCCGCTGATACGGGTCTCCGTTTAAAGGCAGAGGCTGAAAAAGAGCTGAAAGAAAGGCGCTCGGAACTTAACCTTTTCGAAAAGAGGGTCCGCCAGAGAGAAGAGATGTTCGACAGGAAATTAGAGCAGCTTGACAGGAAGGAAACCTTCTTCAGCAAGAAGGAAAGGGAGTTCAACAACAGGGAAAAGGGGCTGCTGGAGAAAGAGCAGAACGCTGAAGCCCTTTTGAAAAAACAGAACGAGGTGCTGGCCCAGGTTGCAACCCTTTCAGTTGAGGACGCAAAAAATGAGCTTATGCACAGGATCGAAGAAGAGTCGAGATATGAGGCGGCAAAGATAGCAAAACGCATTGAAGATGAAGCAATTGAGTGCGCCGACAGAAAGTCCAAGGAGATCATGAGCATCGCCATTCAGCGGTATGCGAACGAGTACGTCGCCGACTACACTATCTCAACTGTCAGCCTTCCAAATGACGAGATGAAGGGAAGGATAATCGGCAGAGAGGGCAGGAACATCAGGACGCTTGAAGCCGCAACAGGAGTTGAATTCATAGTAGACGATACCCCCGAAACGGTTTTACTGTCCTGTTTTGACCCTGTAAGAAGAGAGATCGGAAGGATCTCACTTGAGCGTCTCATCGCCGACGGCAGGATACATCCCACAAGGATTGAAGAGATCGTAGAGAAAGTCAGGAAGGAGATTGACGCGTTAATAAAAGAAGAAGGCGAGAAGGCGATCTTTGACCTGGGCCTTCACGGCATTCATCCTGAACTTGTAAGGCTGATCGGAAGGTTGAGATACAGGACCTCATACGGTCAGAACGTTCTTCAGCATTCCAGAGAGGTTGCGTCCCTTGCAAGCATGATGGCCGGAGAGCTCAAGGTGGATTCAAAACTTGCAAAAAGGGCCGGGATACTCCATGACATAGGAAAGGCCGTGGACAGTGAAGTTGAAGGCACGCATCAGGGAATTGGCGCTGATCTGGCGAGAAAGTACGGAGAGAACGCCAAGGTTGTTAACGCCATTGCCGTTCATCACGGGGAAGGCGACCCTGCAACTGTAGAGGCCTCACTTGTTGCTGCTGCAGATGCCCTTTCCGCTGCGAGACCCGGGGCGAGAAAAGAAACTCTGACGGATTATATAAAACGTGTTGAGAAGCTTGAAGAGATAGCGACTTCAGTTGAAGGCGTAAACAGGTCCTATGCGATACAGGCAGGAAGGGAAGTGCGGATCATCGTGAAACCTGAAGAGGTGAACGATGAACTGTGCGCTCAGATATCAAGGACCCTGGCCAAGAAGATTGAAGGCGAGCTTACTTATCCTGGACAGATCAAGGTCACGGTGATCAGGGAATCAAGATTCGTGGAATACGCGAAATAAATAAGAATAATGGGACAAAGGCACAACGGCCCGGATTTGTTTGCTCTTTGTGCCTTTGCATCTTTGTGCCTTTGCGCCTGCTAATTATTATGAAAATATTATTCATCGGAGACATTGTCGGAAAGCCGGGAAGGAACGCCGTCAAGGAGGGGCTTCCCGACCTTATCAATAAACTAAAGATAGACTTTGTTATTGCAAATGGGGAGAATGCAGCCGGCGGTTTCGGAATAACTCAGGAGACCGGGGAAGAGATACTCGCCCTAGGCGTTCACGTGCTTACTTCCGGGAACCATATATGGGACAAGAAAGACGCGCTCTCATATATTACAAAGGAAAACCGGCTGCTGAGGCCCGCCAATTATCCATCAGACGTTCCGGGATTCGGAAGCATAATCATGAACACCGCTGCCGGTGAGAAGATCGCAGTTTTAAATCTTTCCGGCAGGGTCTTTATGAACCAGCTTGATTGCCCTTTTCAGGTAGCGCGGAGAGAGCTGTCCGAGATTAAAAAACAGGCCAAAGTCATCATCGTTGATTTCCACGCGGAAGCAACATCGGAAAAATCCGCGATGGGCCATTTCCTTGACGGAGAGGTAAGCGCCGTTATCGGCACTCATACTCACGTTCAAACTGCGGATGAGAAGATCCTGCCAAAAGGCACAGCGTTCATCACGGACGTTGGAATGACGGGACCCGCGGACTCCGTCATCGGAGTGAAGAAGGAACAGATAATACAGAAGTTCCTCACGCAAATACCTGTCCGTTTTGAAACCGCAAAGGGCGAATCAGTGCTTTCCTGCGTTGCATTGGAGATCAATTCAAGGACAGGAATGGCGACATCCATCCAGAGACTGCATCTGACCTTCGCTTAATTCAGAAGAACCACAGAGGACACAGAGAATTTTAATTGAAGACATATTTTCTGGATGCCCGATTAAAAATTTCGGGCATGACGAATATTGAAACTAACCAAAAATGCAAACAAGGAGTTCCGCTGTTGACTGGAACTCCTTGTGCTTTGAAGTAATTATTTTATTGCTTGTTTGAGAGCTTTTCCGGCAGAAAATCTTGGGACTTTTGCAGCAGGTATTTTTATTTCCGCTCCTGTTCTCGGATTGCGGCCTTTCCTGGCTTTTCTTTTTGAAACAGAGAAGGTCCCAAATCCGACGAGGGTCACTTTCCCGCCTTTCTTAAGCGTTTTTGTAACTCCGTCAATCAGGGAATCAAGCGCCTTTGCAGCGGCGGCCTTTGATATCCCGGCCCCGTTTGCAACCGAATCAATCAGTTCAGCTTTAGTCATGTATTCCTCCTTTCATAAAAAAATTGATGTTCAAAAAAACATCAATGATGAAAGATACCAAAGGCATAAATGTTTGTCAATACATTTCGACTAATAAAAAAATTAATCTTTATGAATGAAAACATCGCCGTCTTCATTCATGAAATGTTTGCGGGACCCATTATTGCGGACTGTAAAATATTTATTTGCTTTGATGAAGTGAGAAGCGGGTCCGGGAAACTATTTCAGGAGCTCGACATACTCCAAGGCTTCCCTGCTTCTTTTGATATCTTTGTCCTTCTCCGCCACTATCCTGAAATGCTCCAGCGCCCTGCCTCTTTCCCCTGACCTGAGAAATGATCTGGCAAGTTCCCAGTGGGCGTCCATATAATCAGGCATGATGCCTATCGCCTTTGAGAATTCATCAATAGCGGAACGGTCATCCCCGAGTTTCACATAGACAAGACCGAGGTTAAAGTTTGCCACCGGGAAGACCGGGTTTCTGATGAGCGCCTCCCTGAGGACTTTAGCGGCGCTGTCATAGTCGCCTTTTTTGTAATACGCGTACCCCATGCTTGCATACGCCTTTTCAGGCGTGAGATATACGGGATTGGTCAATGCGGCCTTGAAGCTTTTGACTGCCTCATCCCAGTTGCCCATGTCCAGATATACCAGCCCGAGATTGTTCATGGCATCGGAATAATTAGGATCCAGAGATATCGCTTGTTTGTAGTAGTCAACTGCTTCATCATATTTATTAAAGCGCGAGCTTATGTATCCGAGATAGTTATAAGTTTCCTTGTTTTTCGGGTCCAGCTTGAGCGCCTTCTGGAATTCTATAAACGCTTCATTAAGCTGGCCGTTGCTTAAATAAACATATCCGAGCTTGTTGTGCCCCTCTGCCTCCTTCATGTCTTCAGGGTTCGTCATGGTAGCGCACGAGGCAAGAAACAGCGCGAAGAGTAAAGAGCAGAGAACAGAATTTATGGAGACGTATGATTTTGACATAAGTGTGCAATCCTCCCGGCAAAGTGTAACGACAGGCTAAACTTAACAGAAACATGTAAAGAATTCAAGGAGAGAGTGTATTGTGCAAGACCATTTTTTGCTTGACAAATCATTGCCGTTATGATTCAATTGATTCAATTGAATCATCCCAATGGAGGACATAAGTAATGAATGAACTGAGCAACAAAGTGTTGAGCGCCTACGTCAGGGGTATTTACAGTAAATATGAAGAAAGATGTTCCATCGACCCCCAGCAGCTTCAGAAGATTATGTCCGAACACGGGATCAATTACGTGGACCACAGCTGCTGCGACGGCTTCTGCCCGGATTGCGAACAGATCCTCAGTTGCGAGGCCTATGAAGAGTTAAAAGGCGAGTGGGAGGGGTTTTATACGTAGGAATACTCAACCATAATCAGCAGAGGTGGACTTTTTATGTTTGAACATCATAAAAAACCGTTAATCAGCCGGGCGGAATTTATCCGCAGACAGATAATGTATGCCGGGTTTTCGATGATAGTGCTGGCCTTCTCGATCGGCCTGGGTATGGCTGGTTATCATGTCTGGGGCGGGCTTGCGTGGATGGATTCCTTCCTGAACGCGTCAATGATATTGACCGGGATGGGGCCCGTTGATCACCTGAACACTGACAGCGGAAAATTGTTCGCCGCTCTTTACGCGCTGTTCAGCGGCATATCGTTCCTTACATTTGTGGCAGTGCTTTTCGCGCCGGTATATCACCGGTTTTTGCATAAACTGCATCTCGATATTGAAGAGGACATAGAGGCCGGATAGATGTTGCGGGAAAGTTGATTGAATGGACAAGCTCATCGGCATAGGGTTTTACCGGAAGGAGCAATGGCCCCTTTTGCTTGAAAGCGCCGATGACATCGACGCGATGGTAAAAGTGTACGACGAGTGGATGAAGGGGATCCAGAGGCTGATTGAAAATATAAGGATGGAGGGGATCGAGCCCGTTACTGTGGAAATAGATATAAATGAACTATTGGAATATTGCAGGGAACATAATCTGAAAAACAACGGTGAGACGCGATCACAGTTTGTAGCGGAATTATTGAGAAGCGGGAGATGTGAAAAAACCGGGCATTGTTCTTTATAAAGCGCCCGGCGGAAATATCCGCAGTCCTTATTCTGCCATTTGCTTCGCCTGGTATTACGGTTAGAAAAAGTATGCAGACCTACAACATTTACAAGCTCCTGAAAGAAGAACTCAAGAACGGCTCATCCGACCTTGTCACGAGGACATCGGGGCAGGCCATACGCCGGAGGATCGAGCGGGACATCGAAAATGAAAAAGACGGCGAGGTCATCGCCCTCGATTTCTCGAAGATCGGGATAATTGATTACTCCTGCGCGGATGAAATAATCGCAAAGCTCATCACACGTTTGCTCGGTAACGAATACGGCGATAAATATGTCCTCCTCACCGGTCTCAGCGACAACCAGAAGGAGAATATTGAAGTCGCCCTTGAGAGGAAGGACCTGGCTGTGGCGGCTGAAATGAGAGACGGGGAAAGGGTC
Source organism: Nitrospirota bacterium (assembly GCA_016214845.1). Taxonomy (NCBI): domain Bacteria; kingdom Pseudomonadati; phylum Nitrospirota; species Nitrospirota bacterium. The sequence goes on from JACRMS010000027.1 coordinate 44,479, forward strand.
CTGCTTGGAAACCTCCACAATTACCTCCAGGACACACTCGACGCGATCCGAAAAAAGGGGAAGCTGACCGCAAAGGAACTCTCCGAAATGAAAAATATCGAGGCCAACACAAGCGGCACTCGCCTGCTGAACCTCCACAAGAAAAGACTGGTCAGAAAGGTCGACGAGATCAAAAACGGCGCAAGGGTGTGGGTGTATGAGAGGCTGTGAGGGGAAAGGAAATATTTAAATGAAACTTAAACTGACGATTGATATTTTGATTAAAGAAGCAAAAGCGTTTTGCGAGGTTGAATCAACATTTGGTAACCGCGATTTATTCGGGATAACTGACGGCAAGGCTGTAGGCACTTTTATAGAGCACAAGTTTCACAATTATCTTTTATTGAAATATAAATATCCGGTTGGTTCTTCCGCAAACGGCATTGACATGCCTTCTGAAGATATAAATACAGACATTAAAGTCACCTCTTTTAAACAGCCTCAATCATCATGCCCCTTCAAAAATGCAAGGCAAAAGATATATGGACTCGGCTACAATCTACTAATATTTGTTTATGAGAAGAATGATGACCCGAAAAAGAAAGTAGCAAGATTAAACTTTGTAAGCTGCTCGTTTATCCATAAAAACCGCACTGCTGATTATCAACTAACACGCACTATCCGCCAAATGCTTGAGAATGATGCTAATGCAGAAGATATAACTGCGTATCTGACAGACCGTAATTTGCCGGCTGATGAAATTACCATGAATAAATTGGCACAGGAAATATTAGCTAACCCGCCTGAGCAAGGGTACTTGACTATATCAAACGCGCTACAGTGGCGGTTACAGTACGGAAGGGTCGTAGATTTAAATGAGAATGTTCAGGGGATAGTTAAAATAGTCAGCAAAGCAGGGAGTTGATAAAGATGCAGTCGGCGATAAGACATCTACATCCTGAAACGGTCCAATACCTTAAAGCAAGGTTGGGCGATATATCGGATTTTAATATTGCTAATAAATTATTAGTCGATATTTCAGGCATTGATATGTTTTTCAGAAATCAAGTGGACTTTCTTACAACGATGGAACTCCTTAAGCCGTGCTTTGCAGTTTCTGAGGAGACTGATAGACGTGAATATGGAGATTTTCAGACACCGCTTGAATTGGCAGACTCAATATGTTCGCATCTGGCTATGGAAAATATATCGCCGGATGTAATAATTGAACCCACTTTCGGCAAAGGCTCGTTCCTGCTTTCAGCCGTCAAGTTTTTTGGCGAAGTAAAAGAAATCTACGGGGTCGAAATCCACGAGCCATACTATTGGCAGACTAAATTCAGCATCCTTGAATATTTTATAAACAACCGGAAACAGAACAAGCCAAAGATATTTCTCTACCACAATAATGTTTTTCAATTTGATTTTGGCACGCTTGAAAAATCCATCGGCAGGCATAATGTTTTGATATTAGGCAATCCGCCGTGGGTGACTAATTCCGAATTGGGAAGCCTGGATGCGCACAATCTTCCCGGCAAAAGCAATTTCAAAGCGCTCAATGGACTTGACGCTATCACCGGCAAGGGGAATTTCGATATCTGTGAATACATCATCCTGATGATGATCAAGTTGTTTTCAAAGTATAACGGACATATGGCGATGCTGACAAAGAATGCTGTGATTAAAAACCTGATCTACGATTTGCCGAAGATGCACTACAACATTCACAATTCATCTGCCCTGAGAATTAATGCCAAAGAACACTTTGACGCAGCTGTAGAGGCCTCGTTATTCAAATGCAGCTTTGGCAGGGATGATAACCAATCCGCTTTTTTGTGCAAGGTCTCAATGCTTGCCTCTCCAAATGTTGTTGAAAATACATTCGGGTGGGTCAGGGACAAATTCGTTTCCGATATGAATTCTTACGGAGCGTATAAAAAATATGACGGCGTTTCTCGATACATATGGAGGCAGGGGATAAAACACGACTGCTCAAAGATCATGGAGCTTGACGCGCTGCAAAATAATAAATATCGCAACGGCTTAGGACAGGAAGCGGATATCGAAGATGAACTGATATACGGATTGATTAAAAGCTCGGATTTGAATTCCCCGGTAATAACGCAGCTCAGGAAATATGTAATCGTAACGCAGCGAATGATCGGCGAAAGCACAGCGGCTATAGAATATAAGTCCCCGAAGCTTTATCAATACTTGCTACAGAACAAACATTTATTTGACCAGAGGAAATCAAGCATTTATAAAAACAAGCCGCTGTTTTCAATATTTGGAGTGGGAGAGTATTCTTTTAAACCATATAAAGTTGCGATCTCCGGTCTTTATAAACGCTCATCATTTTCGCTGATATTGCCTGTGAACGGCAAGCCTCTTATGCTGGATGATACATGCTATCATCTGGGCTTTGACAACATCACAGAAGCTGTTTTTGTTTGGGCTGTTTTGAACAGCGCACATGTTCAGGAACTGCTTGCTTCAATAACTTTCCTGGATGCCAAACGACCGTATACAAAAGATGTCTTAATGAGACTCGATATCAATCAGGTTGCTTGTGACATGACTTATGAAGAAATCGCTGCGCGGATTGAGTCATTAGACAAGACAATGTTAGTTAATGTTAATGAAGACAAATGGATTACCTTTCGTGAACAGTTTGCTGATGTAAAAGACAAAGAAGGAAATCAGCCGTCTTTGTTTGCATGTCAGGTTTTAATTCCCTTGCCCCTTGCGGGAGAGGGTTAGGGTGAGATTTTTTAATGATTCAAAAAGGAGGTTTTATGGCAACGAACAAACCATATGGAGACAATCACAGACAAGGCGCAATAAGAGACCGTTCACAGGTTCACAATCCTCACAATGACCGATGGGTGAAGAGAGATACCGATACCGGAAGATTCATTGACCAAAAGGCGGATAAGGGAACGTTTAAAGGGGTGAGGAAGGAAAGGTAGAAAAAAGAGCAATGGCAAAACCTCGTACAACATCATTTACTGAAGAATTTGAACCAATATTAATCAGTGCATGGAATCGGTATGCTGACAGAATTGACAAAAAATTGCTTGAAAAAACAAGAGCAGCAATTACCAATATTAGAAGAGTATATCGGTTTAAAGAAAAATATCCATCAAGCATCAACTTTCGGCAGCCTAAATATAGGGCAGGATATCTTGCCGCATTTGGTCAACGACATGCTTATCTTCCATATTGGCATTTAAAAAAAATAAGAGAATACAATAGAGACTATATTCCTAAACCAAAATCTGGCAATCTTACTATTACATCAATTGGTGCTGGAGCATCAATTGAAATTTACGGTCTTTGTTTGTTTTATAACGAGGAAAGACAAGACTTGAGACGATTACAATTAAACCTTATTGAAAAAATAGATGAATGGGGTCCAACCCGTAATATAGTTTTTGGAAAATTATTGAACGACAAATTTCCCAAAATAAATATAAAACAAAATCATATTAACGCAGATATTACACAAAACGATTGTGTGAAAAAATTTGCAGAATATCATGATGCTTTGATCTCCACCGATATTGTACTCATCTACAATGTATTGAATGAAATCGACACTAAATATGCATCAAGTGTCTACCGTAACATTCAATATATTCTTCGACAAGCTAACGATTCGATCTTAATCTTATTAATGGAGCCAAATGCTAAAAAAGCTCAACCAAGAGTAAAGTGGCTTTTAGAACGATTTGTGGAATCAACAGAAATTGTTTTATCGAATAATGATGAAGACATAGTTTTCACAGAAGAACCGATATGTATTACTCTTGAGGAGACCAGTGAAGGACTAAATGATAGGCTTTTTAATCAACCCGGACCTCATTTTGAGAATTCTTTAAAAAGAACGCATATGGCATGTTTTGTTAAGCCTTGGTCTCCGATTCCATATGAAAAGGTACAAGAACAACTTGAAAAATATCAGATAAGACGAGCGAAAGGGAAATTTGTAACAACAGCAAAAGGTATAGATAATGAACAACAGAATTTTTTAAATACGTGCAATGGAATTAAAATTTCATTAACAGAGAGTCAATCAGAGGATGAAGGAAGTGAAACTCTGGATTCCCGTTTTCACGGGAATGACGGAAAGATTCCGGACATTCATCCTTCGCAGTGCTGCGGAGAACGGAAGCCGGAATGACAGTTGAATAGATGGAGATATAATTGGACGCATTAAAGAACGCTTTTAAAATCCTAAAGAAAGAATTCCCGCACTACGAGGACCGGCCGCAGCAGAGGGAGATGGCGGAGGCGGTGTATTCCTGTCTTCAGAACAATAAGAGGCTGCTTGTGGAGGCCGGAACTGGGGTCGGGAAATCTTTTGCTTATCTCATTCCGGCGATATTGTCGAATGAAAAGACGATTGTCTCTACAGCTTCAATCGCGCTTCAGGACCAGCTCATAAACAAGGACCTGTCCTTTCTTCAGAGGGCAATGCCGCAGAGGTTTTCCTTTGCCATGCTCAAGGGCAAGAACAATTACCTCTGCCTGAAACGCGAGAGGGAATTTTCTGAGATGACTGAATCATTCATCAGGTTCCGGGAGTGGGCGGCTGAGACTGAGACGGGCGACAAGGATGAGCTTTCATTCATCCCTGATTTCTGGTCGAGGGTCTGCGGCGATTCAAACGACTGCGGAGTCACGCAATGCCCTTTTTACAGTGAGTGTTTTTATTACGCGCATTTCAGGGACTTGTTCAGGAAGGACATCATCGTAGTCAATCATCACCTTCTTATGTACGATCTCCTGTCGGGATTCAACATGCTTCCCTTTCATAAACAGTTGATCATTGACGAGGCGCACCAGATAGAAAACGTTGTCTCGCACGTCTTCGGCAGTGTCCTGAATTATTCGCATGTGATATGGCTCCTCTATCGTCTGAGAGGATTGAAGATAGCGGTTGACCAGCTTTTTCAGCAGGTGGATTCATTTTTTAACACCCCCCTGAATCCCCCCTTACTAAGGGGGAAAGTAAAGAGTGCTGCGTCTTTTTCAAAGGGGAATGAAAAAATTCCTGACGCGGTTGTCGAAGGATTGAAAAAGCTGAAAGAGCAGCTTGCGCTTGATAAGGTGCTTCACAGGTTGAATCTCTACAAGGACTCGGCTGAGAGCGAGGAGCTGAGGGACCGGGCGGAAACGACAATGCTATATGTGAGGTCTCTTGAAATCACGATAGATGATTTTATCGCGCGGGAGGATGAAGGCAAGGTTTATTACATGACGGTCAATAAAAAAACGCTGGAGCTGAAGAGCAATCTTGTCGAGTCGAAGAAGCCGTTTTGCGACATGCTGAACGGTTATGAAAGCGTGGCAATGACATCCGCCACCCTGACGACAGCGGGAGAATTCAACTATATCAAAGAGAGGCTCGGAATAGTTTGTCACCCTGGACCTTGCCCTGAACTTGTTTCACGGGTTGATTCAGGGTCTAAAGAAGAGATGCCGAAACAAGTTCGGCATGACAGTTCAGATGTAGACTTCAAAGAGATGGTGATCGGGTCGCCTTTTGATTACAAGACGCAGGCGCTCCTTTACCTTGATAAGAAACTGCCGACTCCTGACAGGGAGAACAGTCAGCTTTTTCAGACGGAGAGTCTCAGGGTAATCGAGGGGCTTATCAATGCGTCAAAGGGCAGGGCGCTGGTGCTATTTACTTCATACAGCCACCTGCGGTTTGTGTCTGAAAATATAAAAACAGAGTATCCATTCAAGTCCCAGGGCGACATGCCGCCTGCGAGATTGATCGATTGGTTCAAAGCCACTCCTGATTCAGTCCTCCTTGCGACCGCTACATTCTGGCAGGGGATCGATATCAAGGGCGAAGACCTGAGCCTCGTAGTGATTGTTAAAATGCCTTTTGGCTCTCCGGGAGACCCTGTGTACGATGAAAGGTGCAAGAGGCTGGGTTCCCGCTGGTTCAATGACCTCACGCTTCCGTCAGCCATACTTCAATTGCGGCAGGGTTTCGGGCGTCTCATAAGAAGCTCTGACGAGCGCGGCGTGGTTGCCATTCTTGACGGACGGCTTGTCAGGAGCTCATACGGCAGGAACATTATATCTTCCCTGCCGGAGATGGATGTTGTTCACGACATTGAGGACGTGAAGATGTTTTTTGGTTCTGATGTAAGGGCGGGTTTGAAACCCGCCCATGCAAAGCGGGTTAAAGGAATAAAGAGCAAATGTTAAAACTCAGGGGACACCATCTGATCTGTCTTCACTTCTTTAACGGAGAAGGTTATGACGCCGCCTTTGTTGAAAATCTCAAAGACGTCTTAAGCAGAACACAGAAGGAAGATGTCGAGGTTTGCGAAGGAGCGGATGAGGTTTGCGCAAAATGTCCTTATCTCAAAGGTGATAAATGCGAGTATGACGCGCAAGCGGACAACGAAATAAAAGAGATGGACGAGAAGGCTTTGATGTATCTCAAAGTGAGGCCGGGTGCAAAAATTAAATGGCAGGAGATAAGGGAAGCGGTCCCCGGATTATTTCCTCAATGGTTTAGCGAATATTGTTTAGAGTGTGACTGGAAAAAGGTGTGCGTGAAAAATCAGGATTATCGAAAACTGAGAGCTTAAAAGCTTAAAGCTGATAGCTATTGGCTTTAAGCTAAACGAAGGAGGAAGTGTATGCTGCTTTATCTTGTGCAACATGCGGAGGCTTTAATCAAGGAGGAAGACGCTTCGCGCAGTCTTTCCGAAAAAGGCATTGCAGGTATCAAGAAGGTTGCGGCCTTTGCAGCATCGCTGGATATCACAGTGAAAAAGATATGCCACAGCGGGAAGATGAGGGCCCTGCAGACCGCTCAGATTTTGGCTGAGCACCTGAAATTCGACAAGGAACTAACGAAGGCAGAGGGACTGGAGCCGATGGATGACCCGGAGGTTTGGCTTTCCTGGCTTGGCGAGATGAAAGAGGACATGGCCGTAGTCGGACACCTCCCGCATTTGGGCAGGCTTTCTTCGTTACTTCTATGCGGAGATAAAGAGAAAAATTTAATAGACTTCAAGATGGGCGGCGTTGTATGCTTGAAAGGGTTTGAAGACGGCAAATGGACAGTGGAGTGGATGATAACACCGGAGATGATTAAGTGACTACATTGATGTTAATCGTAGTTGTATTGGTTGTGATCGCGATTGTCCTGTTAATTGGTTTATTGACGCGGAATCCGAACACAAAATTACTGCAAATTGAAGCCCAACTCTCGTCTTTTGAAAAGAACCAGGAGAGGACGGAAAGGGCGTTAAAGGAAGAGATAGCCAAGAACAGGGATGAAACAGCCAGCAATTCAAAACAGTTGCGGGAAGAAATAACCAACAACATGACGAATATTGCCAACTTGCAGAAAGACCAGCTCGATATCTTTTCAAATCAGTTGACCGCCTTGACCGCCTCAAATGAAGACAAACTTGGCAGGATGACTCAAACGGTTGAGGAAAAATTAAGCCTGCTGCAAGAACAGGGGACCTGTAATGCCAGGGACAACAGGGACGAGATGACTAAATCTTTAAAGTCCTTTGAAGAGAAGTTCAGCGCAAGCGTGAAGGAATTCAATGAGCTTCAGAAACAAAAATTCAACGACCTGTCAAATAAACAAACTGAACTCATTCAGTCTACCGAAATGAAATTAGACAAGATGAGAGAAACCATCGAAGCGAGGCTGAAAATAATTCAGGATGACAACAGCGAGAAGCTTGAAAAGATGAGGGCCACAGTTGACGAGAAGCTTCACAAGACCCTTGAAGAAAGGCTCAGTCAATCCTTTAAGATAGTCAGCGAAAGGCTGGAGCTGGTGCATAAGGGATTGGGAGAAATGCAGAACCTGGCTGTCGGCGTCGGCGACCTTAAAAAGGTCTTATCGAATGTTAAGACGCGCGGAATAATCGGTGAGATCATGCTGGGCAATATCCTGGAGCAGATATTGACTCCTGACCAGTATGCCCAGAACGTGGCCACTAAAAAGGGCAGCAGGGACAATGTGGAATTCGCGGTCAGGCTTCCCGGAAAAGACGATTCAGGAGATGTGGTCTATCTGCCCCTGGATTCCAAATTTCCAAGGGAGAACTATGAAACATTGGTTGATGCTTATGAACATGGGAACCCGGCAGCGATTGAAGAAGCCGGGAAACTCCTTGAAGGCAATATCAAGAAATTTGCCAAAGACATAAGAGATAAATATATTGATCCGCCGAATACGACAGATTTCGGAATAATGTTTTTACCGGTTGAGGGGCTTTACGCCGAAGTAGTGCGGAGGCCGGCGCTGCTTGAAGTTTTACAGAGAGATTATAAAATAATGATCGCAGGGCCGACGACGTTGTCTGCTTTTTTAAACAGCCTGCAGATGGGATTCAGGACCCTTGCTATTGAGAAGCGTTCAAGCGAAGTGTGGAAGATATTGGGGGCTGTCAAAACCGAATTCGACAAATTCGGAGGCGTGTTAAGAAAGGCCCAGGAAAAGATAAACCAGGCGAGCGAAGAAATACATAACCTTGTCGGGACAAGGACAAGGCAGATCCAGAGTAAACTGAAAAGCGTTCATGAGTTGCCTGTGCAGGAATCCAAACTGTATTTATTTGATGAAGCAGATAATGAAAACGAAACAACAGAAGAAAACACTTAAACCCAAAAGGAGGGCATTATGGCGGAAAAATTGAGTCACGAGGAGTTTATCAAAAAGGCGATTGTGAGCCTGAGGAAGGAAGGCTACAAAGGGATACACACTGTGTATTCAGGCTTCAACACCGCGTTCAAAAAATACTTTGACGGTGAAGACCCGATTAAGGTCACCAACCAGCTTGCCTCTGAAGGGAAGATAGTAGTCAGGCCGGTCAAAGGCGGTGTCATGCTTTACCTCCCTGAAGAAGCCCCGCAAATGAAGAACGCCGGAGAAGACGCGTTAAAGAAGATGGGACTGTAAGAAGATTAGTAGTCAGTAGTCGGTAGTCAGGAGAAGAATTTGTAGGGGCAGGTTTTAAACCTGCCCGATATGGGGCGAGGCGGTTCCTCGTCCATTTTTTAGAAAGGATTGAAAGTACGCTATGCCGGACATTCTTGAACAGTCAATTGAATTACGAAAGATATGGGGGGCATTCAGGCAGGCGAGGGTGCTCCTTACAGCCAACAACTACAGGGTGTTTGATCTTCTGACGAAACCCCAATCAACAAAGACAATAGCAAAAAAACTAAAGACGGATCTGAGGGCAACTGGAATTTTGCTTGATGCGCTGACAGGGCTTGGACTTCTGAAAAAACAAAATGACAAATATCAAAACACAATCCTCTCTTCAAGTCTCCTTGTCTCCGGCAGCCCGCATTATCAGGGCAACATCATCAACCATGCTGAGACATTATGGCAGAACTGGTCAGGACTTGATGAGAGTTTAAAGACCGGCAAGCCCTATCGCAAGGAACATGACCATGAGGCCTTTATCCTTGGAATGAACGACCTCGCGTCATTGAAGGCGGGGAATGTCATCAATGCGATAGGCCTTAAAGGTGTGAAAACCGCTCTTGATCTTGGAGGCGGCCCCGGCACTTATTCAATCGCAATGGCGCAAAAGGGCGTCGCGGTAACACTCTTTGACAGACCGGAAACAGTTGCGATTGCAAAGAAGGTCATCTCCTTGTTCCTCCCCCTGTCTAATATCAATTTTCTCCTGGGCGATTTCAATCATGATGCAATCGGCAAAGGCTACGACCTGATATTCGCCAGCCAGATACTTCATTCAAATTCCGTGAAGGAAAATATCAGTCTTCTTAGGAAATGCAAAAGAGCATTAAACAAAAACGGCAGGATCGTCATCCAGGAGTTCCGCATATCAAAAGACCTGACACATCCTGCGCCGGGCGCTTTGTTTTCGGTAAACATGCTTGTCAACACAGACGGCGGCAGGTGCTATTCACCCGATGAGATGAAGGGCTGGTTCCTGAAGACGGGTTTGAAAAACATTTCAGGGAAATCTGTTGATGATTCGGTATTGATAAGCGCGAGAAAATAATTTTTATTTGTTTGTCGCAGGGCAGGTTTGAAACCTGCCCCTACAAATATAAGAAAGAATCATGACTATTCGTGAACAGACAGAGGCTATAGAAAAACAGATCCTTCATCCCAACGCGTGCCTGAGTTCGCAGAGCAAGGGCAGGCAGAAGAAGGAGAAGGAAGACGACATCCGCACCTGTTTTCAGCGTGACAGGGACAGGATTATCCATTCAAAGGCGTTCAGGAGATTAAAGCACAAGACACAGGTCTTCCTTGCCCCTAAAGGCGATCATTACAGGACGCGGCTGACGCACACCCTTGAGGTCTCGCAGATAGCAAGGACCATTGCGCGGGCGCTCAGGCTCAATGAAGACCTTACAGAGGCCATCGCGCTCGGACACGATCTGGGCCACACCCCTTTCGGCCATGCGGGAGAGGATGTTTTACGCGAGATCTATCCAGGGGGGTTTAAACACTACGAACAGAGCCTCAGGGTTGTCGATGTGCTTGAGAGAAACGGGCAGGGACTTAACTTGACCCATGAGGTGAGGGACGGAATTGTAAAGCATTCAAAAGGGAAAGGGGAGATATTTTCTTCCCGCAACAGGAGCGAGACCCTCGAAGGACAGATAGTAAGGGCCTCGGACGCGATCGCGTACATCAATCATGACCTTGATGACTCGTTGAGGGCCGGGGTCCTTAAGCGTTCCGAACTGCCGCCCGAATTTCTCAAGATCGGGGAGACCCACGCAAAGAGGATCGGCGCGATGGTGAGGGACGTAATTAATTATTCTATTTCAACTGGACTGAAAGAAGTTTCCATGGGTGAAGAAATGAAGGCAACCACATACGCGATGAAAGATTTTCTTTATAAAAACGTTTATGAGCGCGATCTCTCAAAGAAAGAATTTAAGAAGGCGAGAAAAATCCTCCTCGACCTTTACAATTATTACATGGAGCATTCCGATGAGGTCTTCAAAGAATTCCCTAAGGAATCGATCGACAACAGGGAAAGGATGGTATGCGATTTTATTGCGGGAATGACCGACAGGTTTGCGCTGCTGACATACGAGCGTCTTTTCCTTCCCCAGCCGTGGCTGGTTCTCTGACAAAACCCTTAACTGTTCTTTCCCATGTATATCGCTAATTTAAAAATATAATTTGCATATATTGCGCAAATTACATATAATTTTCTTGAAGCAGATTATATTGACAACGAGGATATGTCCTCTTATAATTTTTAAAAATTAACAGGGGGTTGTTATGACAAAGGCGGATTTAGCTGACAGGCTTTACGAAAAGATCGGTCTTCCAAAAAAAGAAGCGGCTGCGATAGTAGAGACTCTTTTTGAATCAATGAAAAGTATCCTCGCTGACGGGGAATCAATAAAGATAACCGGATTCGGGACATTCCTTGTCAGAAAGAAAGGCTCCCGCAGGGGGAGAAACCCGAAGACAGGAACTGAGCTTGAGATAGAGCAGAGAAGGGTGGTGACTTTTAAGCCCAGTCTTCAGTTTAAAGATCTTGTTGAGAAGGTATAATCCTCTATGGGAACTTCACCAGAGAAGAAGGTAAGTTCTGATAGGCTCTTTTATAAAATTGGCGAAATCAGCGAGATAACAGAGTTAGAGTCTTACGTTTTGAGATACTGGGAAACTGAATTCCCTTTTCTTAAGCCGCGCAAGAATAAGACAGGTCAGAGGATTTATACGCGGAAGGACCTTGAGATTATTCTTCAGATAAAGAACCTTCTTTATAAAGAAAAGTATACGATCGCAGGCGTCAGAAAGATCTTCGGAGAAACTCCGGCCAAGAAGAGCTCTGTCTCTATCCAGACGATCCAGGAGATCAGAAAAAAGTTAAAGGAGATAGTTAGTATATTAAAGTAGAGCTTCGGGGCGTAGCGCAGCCTGGTAGCGCACTCGCTTGGGGTGCGAGTGGTCGCCCGTTCAAATCGGGTCGCCCCGACCATTGTTACTGACATGTTTGCTGCCTTCAATTGAAGGCAGCAAGCACTCTTAACATAAAATATTTAGAGCACAGAGGGGTGTCTTAATGAAAAAGACTGCAATCCTGATCTTTTCAATAGTGCTTACATGCTTGTTATTTGCAGCAGGCTGTAAGAAAGACGAGAAGTCTCAACCCGCCAGCGATGATAATTCCCAAACAGAGCATAAAGAACCAGCGCCAGTCCCGGAAGGCACGCCCAAATACTGATTTTTTACTTTATATATTTGAAAGACCGGGGGGCATCCCTGTAATATTTACTTTAGGGGCAATCTTTAACCCGTTGCATTCGCTTATTATATTCTCCTTGTATTTTTCATGACAAAAGTGCTATCCTTTTTATAGTTTTTCGTAATCTTAGAGTGAATTTTGAAGAGTGGGCCTTCCCACTCTTTTGTTTTATAGGAATAAAGGTTAAAAACCCGGAGATGTTGCGGGAAAATGCTGAAAGCGGTTTAAGAGTTTCATGATGAACATAGAGGAAATAAAAAAGAAAATAGCAGAAACCATTGAACCGGTGATAAACTCCATTGGTTTTGAACTTGACGATTTAGAGTTCAACAGGATGGGGGCCAGAGGATTGTTGAGGGTTTTTATTGACAAGGATGGCGGCGTGACAATCGACGATTGTGAGCGGGCAAGCCGCGAGATAGAGGCAGTGCTTGATGTGGAGGACATTATCCCGTTTTCTTATGTCCTGGAAGTATCGTCGCCGGGCCTTGACAGGCCCCTCAGGCAGCCGAAGGATTTTAAAAAGTATTCCGGAAAGAAGGTCAGAGTTACTACCAGCGCGCCGATAGATAAAGAGACGTTTTTTGTAGGAGAGATTGCTGAGGCGGGAGAAAATGAAATAACGCTCCTTTTGCCTAAAGACAGGAAGATCATTATACCTTATGAAAATATTTCAAAGGCAAGGCTGGAGGTGGAGGTATAAATGAGTAAAGAACTTGTTCACATCATAGAGCAGATGAGTAAGGAAAGAGGCATTCCTAAAGAGTCCATCATCGGGACGCTGGAATCGGCCCTTTTATCAGCCGTAAGAAAGAATCACGGACTTAAGCCTGATATAAACATAAAGATCGACCCGAAGTCAGGCGACATTGCAATAACCGCATTGAAAAAGATCGTTGAAAAGGTCACAAACCCCTCAGAGGAGATATCCCTGAAAGATGCGCAGGGAATTGATCCCTCAAAAGCAGTTGACGATATGGTCGAGACCCCGATGTCAATTGACAACTTCGGCAGGATCGCGGCCCAGACAGCGAAACAGGTGTTGTTTCAGCGTGTCAGAGAGGCTGAGAAGGAGGCAATCTTTGAAGAATTCAAAGACAAGGCAGGCCAGATTGTCAGCGGTGTCGTGATGCGCAAGGAGAAAGGGAATTACTATATTGCCCTTGGAAGGGCGGAGGCCGTGCTCCCGATAAAATCCACTTTGCCCACCGAGAATTTGAAAAGAGGAGAGACGGTCCGGTCGTATATAGAAGAGGTGAAGGAGACCCAGAAAGGCCCTATCATTCTCCTTTCAAGGACCCATCCGAATTTTGTCGGCGAGCTTTTCAAGATGGAGATCCCTGAGATTTACGAAGGCCTGGTAGTTATAAAAAACATTGTAAGGGAAGCAGGCGACCGCACTAAGCTGACGGTCTTTTCGAAAAACTCGATGGTCGACCCGGTAGGCGCATGTGTGGGGATGAAAGGGACGCGCGTGCAGTCTATAGTGAGAGAATTAAAGGGTGAAAGAATAGATATCATTCCATGGACTGAGGACCCCAGGGTCCTGCTTGCCAAGGCATTGAGCCCAGCGGCTGTAGAGAGCATCGGCATCAATGAGGAAGAAAAAACAGCGATGGTTGTCGTGAACGACCAGCAGCTTTCCCTTGCTATCGGCAAAAAAGGCCAGAACGTGAGGCTCGCGATGAAACTCACAGGCTGGGACATTGACATCATCAGCGAGTCAGAGTACAGCAAGATGAGAAAGGGAGAGGCTGAGGCTCAGTTCGAAGATGCCAAGGGAAAGAAAGAGGATGAGCCTGCTGAAGAAAAATAATTTATGTCCGCAGATTACACAGATGGACGCAGATTCTTTTGAATATTTTTTATCTGTGCAATCTGCGTAATCTGCGGATGATTTTTTTAATAAATTTCTCTGTGCCCTCTGTGGTTTTTTTTAATGTAAATGGACAAGGCCAAAAACCTCACCCAAAAAAAAGGTCCTGATCACACCCCGCCGGTAACAAAAGACACCCCTGTTCAGTTTCTTAAAGGCGTTGGCCCCGCGCGCGCCAAACTTCTGAAACGTCTTGGCATCGTATCTCTTGAGGACATGCTTTTCTATTTCCCGTGGCGTTATGAAGACAGGAAGAACCTGAAGAAGATAAACGAGCTGGGTTACGGGAAGGTCGAGACGGCCCTGTGCGAAGTTGTGTCCGCGGAAGTTGTCACCACTCCGAGGAGGCGGATGAATATCTTTGAGATCACCGTCACCGACAAAACCGGCTTTCTGAAATCCAAGTGGTTTAACCAGCCTTATCTTGAGAGATATTTTAAAAAGGGGCAGAAGGTCATTTTATGCGGCATGGTGAAGGGCAACCCGTACGCGCGGTTCGGACTTGAGATGGAAAATCCCGACTTCGAGCTGGTCGGCGATGATGATACCTTTATCCACACGTCAAGGATCGTGCCCGTATACAAAGCCACCGAAGGCATTTCCCCGAAACAGATCAGGACGCTTATGTTCAATGCGGTAACCAATTATTCATCCCTGATAAGTGATTATTTGCCGGCAGAAGTCCTGGATAGAAACAGTCTGAAACCCTTGCAATGGGCTGTGAAGGAAACCCATTTTCCTGAAGAGTCCACCGACGTAAACGTGTTGAATGACGCCTCAAGCCCAGCGCACAAGCGCCTGGCGTTTGACGAGTTTTTTCTGCTTGAACTCGGGCTCGCTCTTTTGAAAAAAAGAGAGGCGCTGGAGCAGGGGATAAGTTTTAAGGTCGAAGATCATCTGGTGAAAAAATTTCTCAGCTCGCTTCCCTTTGAACTGACAGGCGCGCAGAAAAGGGTGATCGACGGGATAATGTCGGACATGCGGCGTCCCCTGCCGATGAACAGGCTCGTTCACGGTGACGTGGGCTGCGGCAAGACCGTTGTCGCGCTTGTGTCAATGCTCATTGCCGTTGAAAACGGTTACCAGGCGTGCCTGATGGCCCCCACCGAACTTCTCGCCGAACAGCACTTTATTAATATTCATAAAATGATCGAGACCCTCGGGCTGAAAGTTGTGCTCCTGACATCAAGCAGCAAGGGAAAGCCGGTTGATGATATTTCTCAGGGGGCCGCGCAGATCATCATAGGCACTCATGCAGTCATACAGGAAAGCGTGACGTTCAAAAATCTCGGCCTTGCGATAATTGATGAGCAGCACAAATTTGGCGTTGTCCAGAGGGCGAACATCAGGCGCAAGGGATTTAATCCCGATATACTCATCATGACCGCGACCCCTATACCGAGGACACTGGCGTTGACACTTTACGGAGACCTCGATATATCCATAATCGACGAACTTCCAAGAGGCAGGAGGCCGGTCATAACGAAGGTGTTTTTCCCATCGCAGAGGGACAGGATACATTCGCTTATCAAGGAAGAACTGTCCAAAGGGAGACAGGTGTACATTGTATATCCGCTCATTGAAGAATCTGAAAAGCTTGACCTCAAGTCTGCCATTGAAGGCTTTGAGGCGTTTAAAAGAATCTATCCTGAAAAGGAGATCGGGCTGGTCCACGGCAAGATGCACCATGACGAAAGAGAAGCTGTTATGGCGCAATTCAAGTCAGGAAATATTGACATGCTTATCGCCACGACGGTCATCGAGGTAGGCATAGACGTGCCGAACGCGTCCCTGATGCTTATCGTGCACTCGGAGAGATTCGGGCTTGCGCAGCTTCACCAGTTAAGGGGAAGAATAGGACGCGGCGGTTACGACTCTTACTGCCTGCTCATGGCTTATCCGCCTTTAAGCGAAGAGGCGAAAAGACGCCTCAAGGCAATGGAGTCTACAAGCGACGGCTTTAAGATCGCTGAAGAAGATCTGGCCATTCGCGGGCCCGGCGATTTCTTCGGCACCCGCCAGTCTGGAATCCCCGATCTGAAGATCGCCAATATTGTAAGGGATATTGCCGTGCTTGAGGCTGCCAGAAAAGAAGCCTTTGCCTTTATTGAAGCTCAGCCGGATATGAATAAATATCCTTTACTGAAAGAAACGCTGCATAAAAAGTGGATGGGGAGATTAGAATTAGTTAAGAGTTGAGAGTTTGGAGTTTTGAGGTTAGAATATAAACGGCATTGCATCAATGCCGACTCTTAATCAGGAGGTTTGATGATAGACAGGATACGGAGGAATTTAAACAAGGGGCTGGACCAGGTCAAATGGGTCGCTACGTTCCTTGCCGAGCGGACCAAGGCCGAGACGGAGATCGCGAAGCTCCTCTTTGAGAGCACAAAGATCGAGGGCAAGATCGACGACCTGTACAGGGACATCGGAAAGAGGGTGACGGAGTTGAAAGAAAAAGGCGAGAGATCCGTATGGAAGGATTTTATAATCCAGCAGGCGCTCGATGAGGTAAAGCACCTGAAAGAGGCAGCGGAAGACTACAAAAACCAGGCCAATAATTTGACCAAGCTCCCTGAATGATACCCTATATTTTCATCTTCATCCTCGGCGCGGTGATCGGCTCTTTTCTCAACGTGTGCATCTACCGCATACCGCAGGGCCTGTCAATTGTAAGCCCTGCTTCCAGATGCCCCTCATGCGGCGCGCCGATAAAGTTTTACGACAACATCCCCATGTTAAGTTATATGCTGCTTGCGGGAAGGTGCAGGTCCTGCAAGGCGAAGTTTTCGGCCCGGTATCCTTTTGTGGAATTTCTCAACGCCGCCCTGTACGTTATCGCGCTGAACAGGTTCGGCATTGATCCCCCGTGGGTCTTACTGGTCTACTGCATATTTATTTCGTCTCTGGTAGTGATAATTTTTATCGATATTGACCATCAGATAATCCCTAACAGCATCACCCTGCCCGGCATCCCTCTTGCGGTTATTTTAGGGTCCATAATATTGCCTGACCCGTTTTTCCGAAGCCAGATGCTTGGCATCAAATCATCAGTAATAGGCTGTCTTGCGGGCGGAGGTTCTTTTTACCTCATAGCGGTGACCGGCAAGGCGTTACTGAAAAAGGACGCGATGGGAGGCGGGGACATAAAGATGATGGCGATGGTCGGCGGACTGCTTGGATGGAAGGGCGTGATCCTCACGACCTTTATGGGAAGCCTGTTGGGTTCTATTGTCGGAGTTTCTCTAATAGCACTGAAAGGAAGAGAGTGGGGATCGAGAATTCCATTCGGCCCGTACCTCGCCGCAGGAGCGCTTGTCAGCCTTTTCTACGGGCAGGAAATTTTGATGTGGTATCTGTATGCAGGATAATTTTCTGAAAACTCTGACACTGTTTTTGTCTGCCTTTACCGGGCTTACGCTCCTGATTCTTTTCATAACGATCTACTTTTTTAAAAAGAAAAAGACGCTTAAACAGGATGAAGATATTAAAGAACATTCGGAAGTCGGTTTTGTTGTGGATACGTTTCATGAGCTGGTCGGGAAACTGAAGGAAAAGGAAAACGAGCTTCAGAGGCTGAAGGCATTCGCGGAAGATAAGGCGGTCAGCATCGAGGCGTATAACGAGAATATCCTTCAAAGCGTCCCAAGCGGTGTGATCAGCATTGATAACGACATGAGGATTAAAAGTATAAATCAATCCGCTGAACGCATACTGGGAATAAACGCGAGAGAGGTGATCGACAGGAACTGCATCGAGGTATTGAGCGAACCGTTGGTTACTCTCATGAAAGAGGGCAGGACGGTTTCAAGAGATGAGTATCCATATATTACCGGCGATAAAAGACACATATGGCTCGGCATCACCGCGTCGGAATTAAAAAATGCCGCAGGGGAAAAGATCGGCGGCATCTTCGTCTTCACTGACCTGACGGACATAAAGTCGCTTCAGGCGCAGGTGGAATTAAAGGAAAGGCTCAGCCAGCTTGGAGAGATGTCGGCGGGGATCTCTCATGAATTAAGAAATTCGATGGCCGTGATCTCAGGCTATGCCAAACTGTTAGGCAAAAAAACAGAGCCGGCAAACATTCCCACAGTTAATGCGATTACTGAAGAGATAAAGAGCATGGACAGGATCATCTCCGAGCTACTTGCATTCGCGAAGCCTACGGTTTTAAGCAGGGAGGAAGTGGATTTAAATGAATTGATAAGAGAAACGGCTGAGTCTGTTTTGACCGGAAATGATGCGGTCAAGTTTTCAATAAATTCTGAAGGTCCTGTATCAATAAAAGCTGACATGGTGCTCCTGAGACAGGCGCTGTCAAACCTTTTTATCAACGCGGCTGAGGCCATGCCTGGAGGCGGCAGCATTGATGCAGACTTGAGACTGATACAAAATAAAATTGAGATAAGGATCAAAGATTCAGGCTGCGGCATTCCCGAGGAGATCAGGCGGAAGATATTCCTTCCATTTTATACTACAAAGCAGAAAGGTTTCGGCCTCGGGCTTGCGTTGGTGCAAAAGATCATTGTCTCCCACGGCGGCGCCATCGAAGCGGAAAGCAAAGAGGGCGATGGCGCTGTATTCACCATCACCCTTCCTCTTGGTTAGGCGCTGAAATGAAAATTTAAAAAGCCGCTACGCCCCACGGGCACATTCCCCTGAAAGGTGTCGCTCCGGGAACAGCGATTGTATCAGTTACGGTATTGGTAGCGGTATCAATGACCGATATGCTGTTGCCGCTGCAGTTGGAAACATATGCCTTGCCATCCGCAAGGGCTATGGATATCGGCTCCGCTCCGACTTTCACTGTGGCCTCCACAGTATCATTCATTGTGTTGACCACTGATACAGTGTTGCTTCCCCTGTTGGCTACATAAGCCTTGTGCCTGTTGGAATCCACTGTGACGTTATACGGGGTACTGCCAACTTTTACTTTTGCTACTACCTTTTTGGCAGTGGTATCGATCACAGGCATTACGTCGATCTTGTCGCCTACCGCGTAAACTTTGTTTAGCACGGTATCAATTCCTACCCCGACGAAGCTGTCGGTGTTTTCAAGATTATCTACCGACCCGATCATTTTTTTATCATTGAGGTCAAGGATCGAGAGGGTGGCGTTGTGACAGTTCACGACATACGCCTTTTGATTAGCGACATCCAGCGCTACATTGAATGCCCCGATCCCCGGAGCCACGTCTGTCTGAATTAAGCCGCCCGGCATGCTGAGGATCCCGTCCAGTGTTGAGATCAGAACATTGACTCCGTTGCCGATAGGGCTGGTTACATAGAGAAACATGACAGGGAAATTTTTTACCCATTGGTTAAGGTCGATGTTGTGTATGTTCGGGTCAAGGGCCGGGTACCAGGGATATGTCCCGACCTCTATCGTGCCTATCACCGTGTGACTTACGGTGTCAATTACCGATACCGTGTTGTCTCCCCTGTTGACTACGTAAGCCTTTTTATAAGTGGGATTGTAAGCAATCCCTGTAGGTGAGGCGCCGACTTTTATTGTCGCTGTGACCGTTTTGCCTGCGGTGTCAATCACCGAAACAGTGTTGCTTAAATTGTTCACTACATAGACATTCGCAGCGGCAAAAGCGCCGCTGACAGCAAGGCTGACTGTTAATAAGAAAATTAAGATTATCACGACAAAAACTTTGAGCTTCATTTTACTCCTCCATTTTTGGGGTTATTCGTTTGCGCCAGATGTTCACACATCTTCACTTAATGCTCTGACATCACCAGTCCTTCATTTGAAGTTACCTGTGATGTTATCTATTATGTTATCTAACCTTTAGTTGTCGTCATTATCTTTGTTCGTTACTGACACGTTAGCCGCATTCATTCCGTTGTAATTGACGTCAGCACTGACTGCGGCTGCCGTTATGATGGAATAGGCGATATCACCGTCTGTTATATAATCGTTAACTCCTCTTACAGTCACGGTCTGTGCTGTATTCCAGTTGGCGGATGTAAATGTCAGGCTTGCCGGTGATACCCTGCCCTCTGTAGTGTCGCTGCTGCTTATGCCTATGGTCACATTTGCTGTCGGCCTGCTGTTGAGCTTTACCGTGAAAGTTGCTCTACCGCCTGCTTCTGTTGTCGCAAGTCCGCTTGTCGGATTTATTATTATGGATGCAGGGGCCGCCCCACTGTTGAAAGTAAACGTATCATTAGCGGCAGTAAGCGGAGTCAGACAACTGGCATCGTCAGCTGTGACTTCCAGGTTTTTCCCGCCGGTTGACCAGCCCGTGGTGCTTACCGATTGCGCCTGAGTAGAATTGCCGGTAAACAGGATGGAAGCGCCCATAATGCTATTGTCCCTGAAACAAGAAGGCCTGTATAGGCGTCAAGATTAAATGTCTGATACGTCTGGTATGATTCATGACCTGCGGCCCCTCCGTTCCACGCCGGAGGGTTCCCTGTTACGCCTTGAGCGATAACCAGAGTCCCGTTAATATATACGGCAATTCCGTCGTCATACGCGGCATTAAATTTCAAAGAAGTTACCGCATTTGGGTCGCATATAGTAAACGTCTTACGGAAGTACGCGGACATCTGGCCGGGGGCGCCGATGGTTGTAGTTATGTAGGTTTCTCCATATCCGAATATTCCTCTGCCCGAATTCCACCCGCTGTCATTATATGCAGTATTTTTCCATGTTGTTCCGATGTTGCCGTTGTTAGCGCCGTTATATTTCCACGTGTCCCGTTTGGTAATAATTGACGCATTGGTCTGCGCGGGACAGCTGCTTGTTTGAACAATTGAGGTAAGGTCTACCGGATTACCATGAAGCGTTCTGCCTGAAGTTACTGAGATAGAACCCGTTTCAGTGCAGCTCAGAGCAGAAATGGCGCCATCCATGACCAGAAACACGTCCGTATTATTAATATAATAGCCGCGCACGGTGTCAGGTCCATTTGTGTCATAGGCGGCAAACAGTTCAGACCCGGCCCCCCGGGCATAAAGTGGTATAAGACTGTTTGAATGGCCGCCGCTGTTCCAGCGCCAGTAAAAGGTCTCCCCAGAATCAATAATGCTGTCTCCATCGGTGTCTTCCCAGCTTGCGCGGCGGCCCCCTGTGCCGGAGACAATTTTTTCTTTAGCGAGAGTTGTACTGTTAACTGCGCCAAGAGGCTGGCTGGGAAATATCCCGGCATTTTTAGTCAGATAACCGGTCTCGTGGTCCCCTGTCACAATAACGAGTGTATTGTCCCAGTCGCTGTCGTTAGCAGTGTCGTTTACCCAGTTGATCACAGTCTGGACAGCATTGTCATAGTCTTTCTGTTCGCCTATCATCTGGTTCATATTATTTGCGGAGGAGGCCCAGTCAACAGCGCCGCCTTCGATCATGAGAACGAAACCGTTTGGATTTTTGCCCAGCACCTTTAACGCTGCCAGGGTGCTTTCAGAGAGGGTCGGATTCTCCGCGTTATATCCAGCATCGTTTGCATTGTGATAGACATGATCAAATAATCCTGCTAATTTGCTGGTGGCCGGATCATCGGCTTCAGCCATCAGTGCGTCTCCGCCGTCTACTCCTGCCCGCCGTTCTACAAGAACATGCTTTCCCGGCTGGCCGTTTTCATTTCTCAATTTAGTGAGGATCTGACTGTTGACATAACCCGAACTGCCTGCGCCGATAAGGACGTCCACCGGCGGTATTGTCGGCCCGTGGCCTCCTCCGTACTTCGGGTCTGTAGCGACCGTACCTGTGGTGTTCGGGTCCCCGAAAAGTCCCTCGTCCGCTATGGCAAAAGTATTGCCGCGATCATCATTATGGGCCACCCACGTTCCCGGAGTGGCATGTGAAACAGGTACCGTGCTGACAGCTCCTACGGCCATGCCATACTCTTTTGCAACCTCACCTATCGACAAGAAAGCAGTTGAGCCGTCAGATGAGACCGTGACCCGGCCGTTTGCAGTTTTGAAGCCGGTATAAAGAGCGGTAGCAGCGGCAGAGCTGTCTGTTAAGCCGGTCAACACATAGTTGAAATTCGACCAGGCCTGATTCGAATCATAACTGCCTCCAACAGGGAAAGTTGACATCCAGTATTTGGCCCAATCCGGATCGCCCTGATAGAGAGGAATTGTCCCGGTATACGTGTTCGTTGCCTCGATATGTTTTGCTCCCCAGCCGTCTGAGATCATCAGAATAATATACTTTGCATTTCCCCCATAGACATCCGCGCGGCCGGGCATCAACAGCGAAAAAACGATAATGAGAGAAATATGCAGTGAAGACCTTAAAATCCGGTATGTCCGGTCCTCATTTATATATGACCATTTTATTTTTCTCATTGTGTTTGCCCTCCTTGATGCTCAAAAACTTCAAAGACAGGGATAAATACAAAATCCCTGCTGCTTATATCATCGTTACTGCACTCAACAGACAAAACGTTTTTACCGGGTAAAAGTTCATCCGTGAAACCGCTGATATCTAATTGTTCAGCCTGCGGAGCTGGTGTCGAAGCGGATTTGTTGACCGAATCATTACGAATAATTTCAATGCTGTTTAGATATGCGATAAAAGCCCCGTCACATACTATGGAAAGGTTTATTCCGGAAACCGCATGTATATTGTTAATCGTGAACTGCCGGCGTGAATAGACAGTGGAGTAGTTGCCTCGCATATCACCCAGGTAAGTCCTGTTTCTGCTATGGCCATAACCGAGACCGGTCATCCCGTGTGGCCAATTGCTGTCCTCAAAATCAATACTGGTCCATTTATGCGGCGGCTTTGTCGTTCCTTTGAAATAGCGCCATTTGTTTCCTTCAACTATCTTCAACATCGATGCAGCCTGTGCGGAATGATCATTTATGCCGGTCGTCAATACTAAAAGCAGAAGCATTAGAACAAGGCATAAAGATAGTTTAACGGACCGGCAGGAAACACCTCTTCTCTCATTGAGTAAATATCTTTTAAAGCGATGACCTCGTGTACGATTAAAGTATGAAGTATCAATCAGCCTGTTCATTTTTTAACCCTCCTTTTTTACTGAAACAAAAAAAGCCGAACTTGCCAAAGGTATACTCCCTTCGGCAGCCCGGCTGTCTCGGCTAACTTATTAAGACCCGTTGCATTCCGTCACCCTCTCACGAGGGCTTAAGCTTTTTCGGGGAAGTTATTTATGAATCATCATAGTTGATTAAGATGCCTTTCTATAGGAGCATTTACAAAATGAACAAGATATAAGTTTCTTCTTATCATGAAACATCCACCCTGTCAAGACCAGGCAGGAGTTTTTTCTGTGATTTGAGAATTTGAAGTTCTGCAAATGAAAGTGATAATATCACCTTGGTATGATTAAGAAAATTAAGGTCGGACAATTAACCCCGGGCATGTTTATTCACGATTTTAACTGCGGATGGCTTAACCATCCTTTTCTTTCCAGCAGTATGAAAATCGAAGACACTCAACTTATTAATAAAGTTATCGACTACGGCATCCGCGAAATTTATATTGATACCGATAAGGGATATGATGTCGGTGAAGCGCCTACAGAAGATGAAGTTGAGCAGGAGATCCAGGCTGAAATCAACAGGATCGTTGAACCGGAAAAAATAGACAGAAATCCTGTTTCAATACAGGAAGAATTTAATAAGGCGAGAGAGATTAAAAGCGAGGCAAAGAAAACCATACATAACATAATGGAGGACATAAGGTTCGGTAAGCAAATAAAGACGGAAAATGTCGGGCATGTCGTAGATGAAATGATTGATTCAATCTTTCGCAACCAGGACGCGCTAATCAGTCTCCTCAGGATAAAGGAAAAGGACGAATACACCTATTTACACTCCGTAAGTGTAGGCGTTCTCATGATATCTTTCGGGAAGCACCTCGGGTTTGATATTGCCACGCTAAGGGAAGTCGGCATGGGGGCGATGCTTCACGATGTCGGCAAGATGATTGTCCCTCAGGCCCTGCTCAATAAGGAAGAAAAATTAACAGAGGAAGAATTAGGGATGTTGAAGAAACACGTGGAGTACAGCCGCATGCTTCTTGAGCAGGCCCACGGCCTGACGAAGTCCGCAATTACTCTGGCGGCCCAGCATCACGAACGGATTGATGGCACAGGTTATCCGCTTGGTTTAAAAGGCGATGAGATTGATTATTACTCCAAGGTCGCGGCAATTGTCGATGTCTATGACGCGATGACTTCAAAGAGATGTTATCAGGACAGATTCATGCCTACAGAAGTTTTAAGAAAGCTCTATGAATGGAGCAATTATCATTATGACAGAAATTTGGTAGAGCAATTTATACGCTGCGTGGGGATTTATCCCGTAGGTTCATTGGTGCGCCTGGAAAGCGGGTTGATCGGAGTGGTCATAAAGAACGGGGAAAGGAATTTGCTGCATCCTGTAGTTCGTATAGTTTATAACGCAAAGAAAGACAGTTTTATAAGACTGCCTTTTGATCTGGATATTGAGCAACAATTCGGGAAATCCGGCGAAGACAGGATCATAAGCTGCGAATCACCCGATAAGTTGAAAATAAAACCGGAGATGTATATGTAGGCCCAGGCGAAACGTCTGCGGCTTTAATTAACCCATTCCCTACTAAAAAGGACGGCTACTTCAATTCACTTGCGGTTTTTAAAAAATTTTTTAAAAAAATCCCAGATGTCTTGACAAAATAATTTCTCCCTGATAAAATTCTAAGGTTTTCCAATGGATAGTTTAATCCTATCATAAATTCTATATATTGAGTTATTAATGGAGGAAAGTTGCCGACAGTTGCACAGCTTGTAAAAAACAACCGGAAGCAGATGCCTAACAGGACAAAAAGTCCTGCGCTAATGAGCTGCCCGCAGAGGAGAGGCGTGTGCACGAGGGTTTATACAACTACTCCGAAAAAACCGAATTCCGCGTTAAGGAAAGTTGCAAGAGTAAGGTTGACAAACAAGATGGAAGTCACTGCATATATCCCCGGAGTTGGTCACAACCTGCAGGAGCATTCAATCGTCCTCATAAGGGGCGGCAGGGTCAAGGACCTTCCAGGTGTCAGGTACCACATTGTTCGAGGCGCTCTCGACACTCTTGGAGTTACTGACCGCAGAAGAGGCCGTTCGAAATACGGCGCAAAGAAACCAAAATAATAAAGGTAATAATATGCCGAGAAGAAGAGTAGTCACAAACAGAGAAATATTGCCGGATCCACTTTACAACAGCAAGGTTGTAAGCAAGTTTATCAGCGCAATTATGAAAGACGGAAAAAAATCTACAGCCGCAAGAATATGCTACGGAGCGTTTGATATTATCAAGGAGAAGACGGGAGGCGATCCGTTGAAGCTTTTTAAGACCGCGCTGGAAAACGTCAAACCCGTTCTTGAGGTCAAAGCAAGACGCGTCGGCGGCGCTACTTATCAGGTGCCGGTTGATATCAGGCCTTCAAGGAGAATGGCACTTGCATTCAGATGGATTATAAATTATTCACAGGCCCGCGGAGAGCGGACCATGAGGGAGAAACTGGCCGGCGAATTACTGGACGCCTCCAATAACACCGGGTCTTCCATAAAGAAGAAGGAAGATACCCATAAGATGGCCGATGCTAACAAGGCCTTCGCTCATTTCAGATGGTAATAAAAGAGGTAGATACATTGTCAGAATCAGACGTTTTACTACAGAAAACAAGAAATATCGGGATCATGGCCCACATAGATGCCGGTAAGACGACGGCTACGGAGCGTATCCTTTACTACACCGGAGTGACCTACAAGATAGGCGAGGTTCACGAGGGCACAGCCGTAATGGACTGGATGGTGCAGGAGCAGGAGAGGGGCATCACCATCACATCAGCCGCTACCACGTGTTTCTGGAAAGACCACAGGATAAATATAATTGACACCCCCGGACACGTTGACTTTACTATTGAAGTCGAACGCTCCCTGAGGGTGCTTGACGGGGCGGTTGCCCTTTTTGATGCAGTTGCAGGGGTAGAGCCGCAGTCTGAAACCGTCTGGAGGCAGGCCGAAAAGTACAAGGTCCCGAGGATTGCATTTGTAAATAAAATGGACAGGATGGGCGCGGACTTCTTTATGTGCGTAAAGTCAATGATTGAACGGCTTGGTGCAACACCTGTCCCTGTGCAGATCCCATATGGCAAAGAAGACGTATACAGGGGTTCTATTGACCTTGTTATTATGAAGGCCTATGTGTTCGAGGATGAAACATTAGGCGCGCAGTTTATTGAAACCGACATTCCGCAGGAACTCCTTCCCCTTGCCCTGGAATACAGGGAGAAGATGCTGGAAATCCTTGCTGACTTTGACGACATGATAATGGAAAAGTATCTCGCGGGAAAAGAAATAGGCGCTGACCTTGTAAATGCCGCATTAAGGAGAGGAACTATTGAGTTGAGGATTACACCTGTCCTTTGCGGTTCAGCATTCAAAAACAAAGGGGTGCAGCAGCTCCTGGACGCAATTATTGCATACTTACCGTGTCCGCTTGATATCCCCCCTGTGACCGGAATTGATCCGGATTCGGGCAAGGAAGTAAGCAGGAAGGTTTCGGAGTCCGAACCATTTTCCGCCCTTGCTTTCAAGATAATGACGGACCCTTTTGTGGGACAGCTTACATTCCTGAGAGTTTACTCAGGCACTTTAGCTTCAGGCTCATATATTTATAATTCAACCAAAGACGTGCAGGAGCGCATCGGCAGATTAATGAAGATGCACGCAAATAAAAGAGAAGAAATCAAAGAGGTGAAGGCCGGAGACATTGTGGCCGCTGTCGGTTTGAAAAGCACACTTACCGGCGACACTCTTTCTGATAAAAATAGTCCTATAATTCTTGAATCGATGGAATTCCCTGAGCCGGTCATTTCCGTTGCGATTGAGCCCAAGACAAAGGCGGACCAGGAGAAGCTTTCCGTGGCGCTTGGAAAACTCGCTCAGGAAGACCCTTCTTTTAAGGTCTCATTTAATGAGGAGACCGGGCAGACGATAATTTCAGGAATGGGCGAACTCCATCTTGATATCATCGTGGACCGTCTGTTGAGAGAGTTTAAGGTAGGCGCAAACGTGGGCAAACCGCAGGTTGCCTATAGAGAGACGATCAGGCAGAAGACATCCGCTGAAGGCAAATATGTAAGGCAGTCAGGCGGCAGGGGACAATACGGTCATGTGTATATTACACTTGAACCGTTAGAGCCGGGAAGCGGTTTTGAATTTGTAAATAAAGTTGTAGGCGGGTCTATTCCAAGGGAATATATCCCGGCAGTTGAAAAAGGAGTAAAAGAAGCTCTTGAAAACGGAATTCTTGCAGGTTATCCAGTTGTAGACGTAAAGATCACCTTGACTGATGGTTCATATCATGAAGTAGATTCATCAGAGATGGCTTTTAAGATCGCAGCGTCAATGGCGTTTAAAAATGCCGCGGCCAAGGCAAAGCCCGTACTTCTTGAACCTGTTATGAATATAGAAGTTGTGACTCCTGATGAATATATGGGAGACGTTATCGGGGACCTGAATTCAAGGAGAGGCAAGATACAGACAATGACCCAAAGGACAAATGTCAGGGTAATAGCAGCGCAGGTTCCGCTCTCTTCGATGTTCGGTTACGCTACAGACATGAGATCAAAGACGCAGGGGCGCGCAACCTACACTATGCAATTTGCCCATTATGATGAGGTCCCTAAAAATATTTCCGAAGATATTATATTGAAGGTAAAGGGAGGATAGGAGGCGAAAATGGCAAAGGCAAAATTTGAAAGAACGAAGCCGCACATCAACGTAGGAACGATCGGTCACGTAGACCATGGCAAGACATCCTTGACAGCGGCGATAACAAAATATTTAGCGATGAAGGGCAAGGCAACATACCGTGCCTTT